>CAZDYZ010000475.1:0-2862 GCA_964509525.1 uncultured Acidobacteriaceae bacterium | reverse complement strand
GCTGGTGCCTCCTGGGACCGGTGGAGCGAGAAGGTAGAGTGCTGAAACTGTCGGCCCTAGACCTCAAGGGGGACAGCTTCCCGTGCTAGAATTCCGAGAGAAATGCTGCCCGGGAGAACGTCTTGATTGAGATAGCGCCATCCATCTTGTCGGCCGATTTCGCCCGCCTGGCTGAAGACGCAAGTGCCGCACTACGAGGCGGCGCGACACTTCTCCATGTTGATGTAATGGATGGCCATTTTGTGCCGAATATCACCATCGGACCACCGGTGGTCCAGTCCCTGCGCAAAGCAGTGGATGTGCCTCTCGATTGCCACCTGATGATCGAGAGCCCTGACGAGTACATTCCAGCTTTCGCAGCCGCCGGGGCGAACTGGATTTCGGTCCATCAAGAGGCCTGCCGCCACCTGAACCGTACTTTGGAGCTGATTCGCAGCCACAACATGCGAGTTGGGGTGGTGATCAATCCAGCGACTACGGTGCAAACCTTGGGTGAGGTACTCGATATTGTGGATTATGTATTGGTGATGTCCGTTAATCCTGGCTTCGGCGGACAGGTGTTCATTCCCGGCGCACTGGAAAAAATCCGCAAGCTGTCGACCATGCGCGCTGCAAAGGGAGTGGACTTCCGCATAGAGATAGACGGCGGCATTGACCTAGAGACGATTGGTCCAGCGGCGCGTGCGGGAGCGGAAATCTTTGTTGCCGGCAGCCACGTCTTCGGCCATGGCGATCCGGGACATAATGTGGCGGCTCTGCTAAAGGCCGCCCAAGAGGCCACGCTGTTGCGGGTTTAGTTCCCCGGGCATCGACGTGGACAGGTGAATTTTAGAGGTGCTTAATATGTTTTGTCGCGCAATCATAACGGTCGTGGTTGGCCTTATGCTCACGTCGATGGGCTCAGCTGGCCAGAGTAACAGCCAAAACCCCAGCACAGCTCCCGGCCAGGCGCAGTCCTCCAACAATGCTCAGGCCCAGAACTCGAACAACTCTCAGGCTCAGAACTCGAACAACACTCAGGCCCAGAGCTCGAACAACACTCAAGCCCAGAGCTCGAACAGCGCTCAGGCCCAGAACTCGAACAACGCTCAAGCCCAGAACTCGAACACCAACCAGGCCAATAAGTCGAGCCAAACTAAGAAAAACCAAACCGCAGCTAACAACAAGAGCAAGAAAAAGATAAGCAAGAAGGCGCAGAACCCAATCGCCAACGTCGATTCCAAGCAGCCAGATAAAGTGCTGTTCGACCGCGCGATGGACGCCTTGAAGCATAACAAATACGACGTCGCGCGACTCAGCCTGCAGACGCTCATCAACACGTATCCCGACTCGGAATACATCGCGCGTGCCAAACTCGCGATTGGCGACTCCTGGTACCAGGAAGGCGGCGCGGCCGCCATGGCGCAGGCCGAAAGCGAATACAAGGACTTCATCACCTTCTTCCCCAATATGCCCGAGGCGGCAGAAGCGCAGATGAAGATCGCCGATATCCACTACGGAGAAATGGAGAAGGCAGATCGCGACCCTACCCATGCCAAGCGTGCCGAGGAAGAGTATCGCCAGCTCATCCTGCAGTTCCCTGACAGCAAGCTGGTACCGCAGGCCAAGCAGAGGCTCTTGGAAGTGCAAGAGGTCCTCGGCCAACGGGAGTACCTGATCGGGCACTTTTACTTTGTCCGTGAGAGTTATCCGGCAGCCATCGCACGCCTGCAATCGGTCGCGGATACCTACCCACTGTACAGCGGGGCCGACCAGGCCCTCTATGAGCTGGGCACTGCCTACGAACGGGAATGTGACCTCATCCGCAGGGCAAAGCTGCCGGAGAGTGCGAAGGGGGTGCTGCTCAAGCAATACACGGCCGCCGCCTCAGCAGCTTATGATCGCATCCTTACGAGATACCCTTTGGAGGAACGCGCCGGTGACGCCAAGAAGCGCCTCGAGGCTCTGAAACAACCGGTTCCAAAAGCGACTCCCCAAGCGGTTGCACAAGACAAGGCCGAGATAGCCAGTCGCGGATCGACCGGCACAATTGGCAAGGTAATGGAAAACTTCCACAAGGGTCCAAACGTTACCGAAGCCACCAAAGTTGGGGAGCCAACTCTGGTTGATCCCAAACAGGCCAGCGCGCCCGACTTGGTGCGCGCCGTAACCACTAGCGTAAGCGCCAGCCTGAGCAATCTCAATGGCACCAGTCAGGTTTCTGTTGAGCGGTTGGACACCACCGCGGCGCCTGCAGAGAATGCACCAGTCCCCCGGTCGGACGCCGCACTGTCCGTTGCTGGCAGTCCGGCAGTTGGCGGTCCAATGAATGGGACACCGGCCTCGGGTAATACCAACAATGTTATTCCTGAGCTTCAGAATGACTTGCAGCCGGCGGCTTCCGGAGCTGCGGCGGAAGCTCCCGAGAAACCACCTGCGCAGGTGAACGATGCCGCAGCCCCCAGTTCAAGTCCGGGCGGCGGCTCTCAAACAGCCGCGGCTGGCAGCAGCGGTAGCGCACAGGCGCAGGCAGCTCCCGCCAATCCCAACACCGAAAGCTCGTCGAAAAAAAAGAAAAAGAAGATCTTGGGTATCTTTTGATACCGGTATTTCAAACCAGGAGCTGCAGCTTCAGACGCGTCTCCCTTTACGAATAGTCTTCAAAACTTCAGAACATGGCGCCCGCCCGCTCGCGACGCAAGCAATTTCGGTGGCAGCAAGCTAACACTCGATGACTGGGGCTCCACCGAGCTGACGGCTGCCAGCCCTTCCTAGTAATATCGAAACTTGACCTTCATTGATCGAAGGGACTGGAATGCGTCACGATCTTCCCAAGGCCTACGAACCGGGGACCATTGAACCGCGCTGGGCTGAGTATTGGGT
>CAZDYZ010000474.1:0-3438 GCA_964509525.1 uncultured Acidobacteriaceae bacterium | reverse complement strand
ACATAGGTCGCTAAATCCTCGGGCGCAAGCTCGAAAACGCCTGGTGAGGCAACAGCTTCCAACCTCGTGCCGAGTCACACTCTAATTTAAGGCAGCAGGTCACACCAAGAACTTCAGGCCTTACCTGCGACCAGCATTCCGAGAACAACCGGCAGGTATAGGACCGAGGCATGAACCACGCGACGGGCCAAGGCGTTCGAAGTGGATTTCATGAGGTTAGCCACGTGATATAGGAAGTACAAGCCCGTTAGTGACATGGCAAGCAGGTAAAAGGGACTGGTGCGATGAACGAGCGGCAGTACGGTTGTTAAGACCAGGACCACGGTGAAACCGAAAATCTCTATACGCGTGAACCTGGAATCGCGATCAAAGCGAGGCAACATCCGGTAACCCGCACGTGAGTAGTCCTCGCGATACATCAAAGCAATGGCGAGAAAATGTGGGAACTGCCAAAGAAAGAGAATTACGAAAAGGAACCAAGCATTCCGGTTTATGGTCGCGGCAGCGCCTGCCCACCCAATCAAAGTTGGCATGGCACCCGGAAAGGCGCCCAACAGGGTACACAGGGCGGTCTTCCGTTTCAGTGGCGTGTACACCAAGAGATACGACAACAATGTTGAGATGGCGAGAAGCGCGCACAGTCTGTTCACAGTGAAGGTAAGGTACAACCCACCGGCGATGCTCAACAGCATGCCGAACCAAAATGCCTCGCGGGCACTAAGCCTCCCCGACGGGAGGGGACGAGAGGCAGTTCGGCGCATCTGGCCATCCCAAACCCGCTCCATCCACTGATTCAGTGTGGCGGTGCCACTGGCTACCAGCAGTGTCCCCATCAGCGTATTCACGAAGCCAACCACGTCAAGCGGCCCACGACGAGCGAGATAGTAGCCAGCCGAGGTGGTCATTAGAATGAGCAAGTTCACCTCGGGCTTGGTGAGCGTGCAATAATCGCGAAGCTTAGTTCGAATTGTGCCCATAAGTACCTTAGTTCCTATTTATCAGTCACATGTAGCCTCTACGCAGGCTTCGACCTGACGCAACGGGCAGTTCGTGGTCCAAGGATATTGCTCCTCCCACCGCATGGCATCTGGCCAAGCGAGCAGCGATCATCTACCGGTGGTGCCCGACGACGAGGCTGTTGCATGAAATGATTGGATGGCGCTAGCTTCGTCGGTTTGGATGTCAAAAACCGCATGTAACTTTGTCATCTGCAGCAGATCGTAGACCCGTTTGCTAAGCTGGACAAGCTTTAGTTGTCCTCCCCGCCCCTGCACCGTGGTGCAGGTCTTGACCAGTTCGCCCAACCCTGAGCTGTCGACATATCCTACTTCGTGCAGGTTGAGCAGAATTTTCCTGTTTCCTTTTTCGAGCAACTCACGCACAACTTCACGCAGCATGACGTTGCCCTCGCCGGCTGTGATTCGGTCACGAATGTCCACAGCTACGATGTCGGCGATTTGACGTGTGGCAGCCTGCATCTTTACAGGAATGTGTTCTTGGATTCCTATGCCGAGGCGATTCAGAATCCCATTGGCCACGTTGGCCGTGTCGTTTGACTCGGTGCGAACAATAATCAGACTGCGGCCTTCAGCCAATACTTCGCGGAAGAACGAAGCATCCTCTGAGAGCCCTTGTTCAGGAGTGGGTAATGAGGTACGGCTGTCGCCAGCAACGGCCTTACCTACTGCAGAGCCAGCTCCTGCGCCAGCCAGGCCCAGCAGCGCGGCTGCTCCGAAACCCAATGCAAAAACCTGGCCTATTCCGGGAACAACCAACAGCAGGGCTGCACCGACGCCCGCTGACATACCTGTCGCAAAACCCATGAAACCGCCGACGGTGGCGCCCAACTCCTTGCCAACAGCGATGGCTTCCGATTCCGAACGAGTCAGAAAAACGATTTGTTCCTGCGGGACCTTCTGGTCCAAGAGTTCGTTCACCGCTTCTTCAGCCCGCTCGCGGGACGAGAACACCCCGATGGCAATCTCCACGCAACACCTCCCGTCTCAAAAAAACACCATCCGCGTTCAGCAACAGAGGCCGAGACAACTCCAAGAAACCTCACGGGTAGGGGGACTTCACCCGGCAGGAACCTCGCCAGAGTTTCGCAGGCCCCCTTCCGGTCGATGCCACGGTTCGTAAAACCGATTGCGGCGCTTATAAGCCACTACTGTAACCGCGATACTAAGACAGAAAGGGGGGAACATAAGTATCAGAATGCCGCTCCGCAAAGCTTGAATGAAGTGCTGGGTTGAGGATGCGGCCTGTGTATAGCAGAGCGCACAGCTCTGGCCGAAGAGCGCTGAGGGAAGTGCGAAGAGCAAGAGCCCCACTGCCAGGACCAGTAAGAGCCGTTTCGTCCTCATTGCGGTACCCCCGCGGAACTGGACGGAACAGCAAGCTTTTCCATGCGATAGCTGTCGGTCCAACCGTACTGCAATGCGGCAAAGACAAAAAGCGAGATGATCACTACCGAGATGACGAATGCCCGGTTCTCCGAGCCCAGGTGCATGAAGAACACGCCCGCCAGCGCGCCTTCAAGAAAGGCCAGCGGCAGCATGCGGAGCAGCTTCGCCGGTGCATCAAGCTGCTGATAGGCAAGAACGAATTGCAACCCAGCGATGATGAGTATGACGACGTAAACCACGAGGTATTTCCCTAGCCTTTCGGTATTCCCCGCAGCTTGATCAGCGTGTTGTCTCGTGTGACTCATGCTATTCCACCCCTCACCGTGCGCTATCGCCCAACGTTCAACAGATAGACCAAAGGCACAACGAACATCCACACCACATCGACGAAGTGCCAGTACAGACCGGTGATGTCAAGGTCGTCAGCATCGAAGCGGCCCGCCTTATACCGGATTCCGATTACCAGCAGAACAATCACGCCGCAGGTAACGTGCAGCAAGTGCAAACCTGTGATGCTGAAAAAGGCCGCGCCGAACAGTCTGTCGCCCCACGGGTTGGCGTACAGGCGCACCCCCTTGTCAATCAAATCCATCCATTCGCGGAGGTGCAGGAGAGCGAATATTGTGCCGGCCAGGGCGGTGACGAGTACCCAGCGGAAAGCCGCAGACCGATTGCCGACTTTGCCGGCCCTAACCCCAAGAAACATGGTCAGACTGCTGGTCACGAGCACAAAAGTCATGAGCATGGCATTGACGACCGTGGGATAGAACTTGAAGGGTGTCGGCCAGTTCAGCGAACCGTTGCGCAGGAAACCGTAAGCGACCAGACATCCGGCAAAGGTGGCGGCGTCAGCGACGATGCCGGTGGCGGCGGCTACAGCCGCGGATCGGGTGCGTCGTCCGGCTCCAGCGTGGACCAGCGCCAGCCTGCTGGGCAAGACGACTACTCGCAGGCCGCCGAAATCTCGGACGACCGCACCCGCAAAGAGGCCTTTGGGCGGATCGCCTCGGAGCCGCTGGGCGGCCGCGGCGGC
>CAZDYZ010000473.1:0-1532 GCA_964509525.1 uncultured Acidobacteriaceae bacterium | reverse complement strand
CGCCTCTTTCACAATGGACGATTTCAACCGCCGCTGCCTGCTCGAAGGCTTGGACGACATCGGCCTGACTCTCCAGCATGAAGCGGAGATCGCAGCCTACGAAGCGCGGCGCTTCGGCACGCGCTGACAGACAGCACACACGAACGTTGGTGGGATCAGATCACGTGTCAGGGCACGACTTCAGTCGTGCCGAAATCATGACCAATGTTCGGCTTCAGCCGCTGAGCGAATTGCCCCTCAGGGCCTAAAGGCCGCTCATTTCCTGCTTGTAGCGGCACGACTGGAAGTCGTGCCCTGACACGTGACCCTTCACGACCGAGTCTTTCAGCAAGGCAAGCCATACCCCGTCACTTGGGATTTGGCAAACTCAAGTCGCCTGAAAGGAGCGCTATGTCGCCGGTGATTCAAGCTCTTGCCTTCGATGCCTACGGAACGCTCTTTGACGTGCACTCCGTAATCTCCGCCTGCAACCAGGTCTTCCCCGATAAAGGGCCCGCCCTGAGCCAACTCTGGCGCGCCAAGCAACTCGAGTACACCTGGCTGCGCAGCCTGATGGGCCGCTACGAGGACTTCTGGCAGGTTACGGAATCGGCGCTGATCTTTGCCTGCCGCAGCTTGGAACTCGCCTGTCCTCCGGCAACGCGCCAAAAACTGATGGACGTCTACCTCCATCTCGACCTGTTTCCTGAAGTTCAGCAGGCGCTGCAGTCGCTGGCGCGCTACAAGCTGGCGATCTTATCGAATGGCGCACCGCGCATGCTGGCGGCGGTGGTCGAGAGCGCTGGCCTGAGGGGAGTTTTCGCAGACGTCATCAGCGTCGATGAGGTGAAGATCTTCAAGCCCAGCGCGCGTGTGTATGAGCTGGCATCGCGGCATTTGGGTGTCCCACAAGCTGCTATTGGTTTTATCTCATCGAATTTCTGGGACATTGCCGGCGCGAAGAGCTTTGGCCTCTGGACCTGCTGGATCAACCGCGCCAAAGCGCCCGAGGAGGAGCTGGGATTCCGGCCGGATGCAATGATCGGCAGTCTGGCGGAACTTGAGGGCCTTATCGCCTCAACCACCAAGTCAGGAATGCGATGACTGTGCCGATCGCTAAGCAGACCACCAAGATTGCGAAAGCCCAAGCGTCAATCTTGCGTTCCCATTCCTTCGGGTTATTCGCTATTCCAGTGATCCAGCGGCGGGGAATGAGCTTCCACAGCGCGACTGCGGCTATGACAATGAGGAGTAGTCGTGCTATTTCCCTGCCCAGCACGCTGCCCGCTTCTCTAAGAACGCCGAGATACCTTCCTGCGCGTCAGCGGCCATGGAGTTCATCGCCATGACTTCTTTCGTGTAGGCATACGCCTTGGGCTGGTCGAGATCGATCTGCGCGTAGAACGCCTGCTTGCCGATTCCGACCGTCAGCGGGCTGGCATCGGCGATGCGCCCGGCGAGCTTGCGGGTTTCTTCTTTGAGAGCACTGGCCGGCACAACGTTGTTCACCAGGCCCCATTCGGCGGCGATCGTCGCGGGCACCATGTCGCCGG
>CAZDYZ010000472.1:0-3227 GCA_964509525.1 uncultured Acidobacteriaceae bacterium | reverse complement strand
TTGTAGTTTGGGTCAATCTCCAGGCAGCGGCGGAATGCCTGGATGGCCTGCGGCATGTTCCCGCGGTGAAACCAGGCAACACCCAGATCGTAGTGGGCCACTACGAAGCTCGGAGCCGTTGCAACCGCTTGCTGATAGCGTTCGATAGCCTGATCGAGGGTGCCTTGATGGAAGTAGAACGTGCCCAGTATGTGGTTTGCCAGCACATTGGTTGGTTCAGTTTGCAATAGCCGCTCCAGCTGTTGACGGGCCTCTTTGCTCTTACCATCCTTTTCTCCACCAGCGCCTGCAAAATCCTGTGGTCCAGGTAGGCATCACGCAGGAAGAGTCCGCATTCGGCGCAGAACTTGTCTTGCGCAGCAGCTGGACGGCCGCACCGGGAACAACGCAGGGCGGGCGGCGGCAGGGTGTTGCGAGCGGCGGTCTTAACAGCCTTTCGAGCAGATTTCTTTTCTCTCATGCCAGTTCTCACGTGTGGGTTGGTACGGTTTTTCCTAGTCTCCGGGACTGGTCGGATCCAGAGCGCACTCGAGGCACAGCCTGCTGGAGGGCCTGAACCCTTGACTTCTGAAAAATGCCAGGAGGTCGAAGTATTCCCACGAAACCTCCGTCCGCAAAGTTGTGATGCGCAGGGCCGCCAGATTCAGACGCAACTGCCGCATCAATGCCTTGCCGACATTCTTGTCGCGATGGTCGGGCGCGACTGTAATGGCGTCGATGGAAGCGGAAGGCTCGACCACCCCGTACTCCCCGTAGTAAAGCGATCCGATGACGAAGCCCACGACCCGGTTGTCCAATTCCGCTACCAGTGAGATCTGCAATCCGGCCTGGGTCACGGAGCGCTGCAACATGACCTCGAAATAGCGTGGACGGCGCCGCCCAGTAGCGGCAGCGTCAATCGCCACGATCGCGTTCAGATCATCCTCACGCATCGTACGTACCAGCACAGCGTCCGTTTCCAGCACGCCGATTTCTTCCGTGTCTTTAGCGTCCATTATTTCCTCTCCAAGGTTACGTCGGGCCCAGGAATTGGCCCGCATCGACGCGCAGAATCTGCCCCGTGATACGGCCCGCACCCGGCCCACAGAGAAACAGCACCGCCTCCGCCACATCGGAGACGTCCAGCAGTGTTCCCAACACGCTTTCCGCTTGCGCGGCCTGTTGAATCTCTTTTGGCAAGGCTTCAGTCAGTGGCGTTCGTACCCAGCCCGGCTCGATGACGTTTACCAGAATTCCGAAGCGGCCCGTCTCGCGAGCCACGCTCTTAGCCAAGCCGAGCAGCCCTGCCTTGCTTGCGGAATAGGCCGAAGTGCCAAACTTCCCCCGCGATCCGTTGATGGAGCCGATCAATACCACGCGGCCTCCTTGTCCCCTGCGCATCAGGGGGACGCTATGCCGCAGCAAAAGAAAAGCGCCGCGCAAATTGACGGTCTGAATCATGTCCCAGTCCTCGACTTTGAGCTTCCAGACAACCGCCTCGCGCGAGATTCCGGCCGCGTGGACCACTAGGTCGAGCCGCCCATGCTGTTCAAAGAATTGCTGCACGGCGGAGCTTACCGAGCCATCGCTGCGCACGTCGCATTGCAGCCAGGGGATGTTCTGGTCGGGCGGTGGTAAAAGGTCGAGAGAGGCTGCCAGCGCGCCGGCTTGCTGCAAGGCTTGAATGACGGCGCTGCCGATACCGCCGGAGCCTCCGGTAACAATCGCGGTTTTCCCGGCCAGTGGCTTGTGGTTGCTCATGCTGACGCCTCCGCGTGACGGGCCAACATGCGATGACGATATGCTCCCCACAAGGCCGCCCCCAGCGCACCCGCATAAATTGCCTGGGGGTGTGTGTGGATTTCCACGTCCAGGCCATCCTCCCGTGCCTTGTCCTGCAAAGCCTGCACCAAGCCAGTATCAGCTGACAACCCTCCCGTAATGGCAATGTGCTCACGGGCATCAATGGCTCGTAGCAGCTTTAGATAGCGGCTGGCCATGGAAAGGTGAATCCCTTTGAGGATGTCCGGCGGAGAGATGCCCCGGCTCACCATGTTGATCACATCGGTTTCCGCCAGCACGGCGCAGATGCTGCTCACCACCTGCGGATTGCCAGCCTTGGAGGACAGAGGCCCTACATCTTCCAATGAGATGCCCATGTAGCGCGCCACATTTTCCAGAAACTGGCCGGAACCGGAGGCACATTGGCTGGTCATGCGATAGCCGAGCACCCGGCTACGCTCATCAATGCGCATCGCTCGAGCATGCAAGGCCCCGACGTCCAGGACGGCACGCACTTCCGGCATGAGAAAGATGGCGCCGCGCGCATGGGTGGTCATGCCGTAGAAATGCCCGCGGCGAAAATCAACCAACTCGCCTTCTCCCGTGCTGGCCACGTAACAAACCTGCTCAGCGGTGACGCCGCCAGTGCGAAGTGCGGTCTGATACCCCTCGTGCACAACCTTCTGCAACTCGCGGCGGCGTATCCTTTCGTTGAGCAGCGCGAGAGTTTCGATCTCACCGGTGCTTCTTGTCAGCAGCAGAGCGACCTTCACCGCACTGGAGCCGACGTCAACACCGGCGGTGATCTGTTCCTGAGCACTCCGAGTTTCCAGCACGATGGCAGGCGCTGTCATGCGTTGACACCTGCCGCACGCCAAGCAAACAACGCCGCTCCCAGAGCGCCCGTGTAGATCGAATCAGCAGAAATATTAAGGGTGCGGTCGCCGTAATTCTCCTGCACCAGCTCGCGCAAGGCATTTACCGCCGCTGGATTCCGGGCCACGCCACCGGTGAACGTAAATTCGTCCTTCACCCCACCGGAGCGCGCCAGCAATGACATGGCGCGCAGGACAACAGCCCGATGCAGTCCGGCGAGTATGTCTTCGCGCCTCTGACCCAGGGAAAGGCGCTCCCGCAATTCTGCACCGGCAAAGACCGTGCAGGTGCTGTTGATCTTCACGCGGCTCTGGCTCTGTTCGGCAAGCGGTCCCAGCTCGTGTAATCCCAGGTTCATTTCGTCTGCGATGTAGCCGAGATACCGTCCGCATCCGGCGGCGCAGCGGTCGTTCATTTGGAAGCTGACAACCAGGCCATCGGGATCCACCTGGATCGCCTTGGTGTCTTGCCCTCCGATGTCCAGGACCGTGCGGGTATGAGGAAACATGGCGTGGGCTCCCAGCCCATGGCAGAGAATCTCGCTGCGAATCTGTTCTTTGGGAAAAGGCAGTCGTTGCCGGCCATAGCCT
>CAZDYZ010000471.1:0-1858 GCA_964509525.1 uncultured Acidobacteriaceae bacterium | reverse complement strand
TTTGAAGAATCTGGTAAACACCCGGTTGGTAGGCAAACTCCCGGGTGACCTCCGGTTGAGCCAACCGAACCTCCGCCGACCAATCGATTGCTGGTTCGAACATGCGATCATCTTACACTGGACTGGCGGAGGCATTCTTCAGTCGCACATGTCTCAGGTACAATTACCTCCACCATGAGAAGAGTCTTCACTATTTTGGTCCCAGGTGAGGACAGTGTCGTCCAGCCGCTCAAGGCCTGGCTGCGTTCGCATCCGGAATCAGTACCAGCGGGGCTTAGCGCCGACGACAGCACATCACATCAACTGAGAGATGGTCTCAGGAGGTGCGGCTGGGGTGTCGAGATAACTCCAACAGAAGTTCGGCTGGTACCGCCGAAGGCCGGACTCAACTCGGCGACAGCGAGTTCTGACCAGCACGTTCCCCCGAGGAATGATCAAATGACTTGGTTCTGCGATCGCCAGCGGGATCTCACGTTGCGGCTAGACGCAATTGAGGGACTCCAGACAAGAGAGGGGATGTTCAAAAGGGTCTCTCGTCTGCGAGACTCCGGCCGCTTTGCCAAAACAACAACAGCATCGATGATTCTCACGTTTAATGCCTTCAGGAACAGGGTGGTCAAAGACCTCGACGCTCTGAAGGCTGAAGAGTGGAAGGCTGCTCAAGCACTATGGAGGGCTATCAATTCCAGTCTCAACTGATGGTCCCACGACGGGCCCCAGCCTTCATCAGCATTAGCGCGTCAGCGCCCTGCTCTCCCCATTAGCGATACAATCTCATCGAACTGAGAGGCGGTTCATGCAAGATCCCAACGACGTATCACGAAGATCGTTTCTGAAGAAGTCCACGGGCGTTGCCGCGGGGGCTTCGGCATTTATGATTATCAAGCCCGAGCTGGTGCGCGGCGCGGGCAACGAAAAACTCAAAGCCGGTCTGATCGGCTGCGGCCAGCGCGGCACCGAGGCGGCGTCGCAGCTCCTCCATGGCAACGAGAATGTCGAGCTGGTGGCCATGGGAGATATCTTCGAAGACCATCTCGAAGCGTCGCTCGACAACATTCGCAACTCGAAGGACTATCCGGGTCTGGCGGATAAGGTCAAGGTCGATCCGGAGCATCACTTTGTTGGGTTCGATGCCTATAAGAAAGTGCTGGCGTCGGATATCGATCTCGTGATCCTGAGCAGGCCGCCGGGCTATCGGCCCATGCATTTCGAGGCGGCCGTGGAAGCCAGGAAGCACGTGTTTGCGGAGAAGCCGTTCGGCACTGATCCCGTCAACGTGCGCCGCTTCATGGCAGCAGCCAAGAAGTCGGAAGAGCTGAAGCTCACCGTGATGAGCGGCGCGCAGCGGCGATCGCAAAGAGAATACGTCGAAACCATCCAGCGCATTCACGATGGCGCGATCGGCGATATCACCGCGGCATACGCGTATTGGGTGGGCACGCCCGTCATCCAGCAGAAGGAGCGCGATCCCAACTGGAAGGACATGACGTGGCAGCACCGCGCCTGGTACTCGTTCGTTTGGATCTGTGGCGATCAGGTGGTGGAGCAGCATCTGCACAATATCGATGTCATCAACTGGGTGATGGGCACACATCCCGTGGAAGTCGTGGCAACGGGCGGCGCCGCGTGGCGTCCGCGCGAAGAGATCTACGGCAACATCTACGATCACATCAGCGCCGATTTCGTGTATCCGAATGGCGTGCATATGTCGAGCTACTGCCGCCAGTACCCGCGCGGTTTGCCGACGAACGTTTCGGAGCTGGTTGTGGGCTCGAAAGGCCGCAGCGACTGCAAGAGCATGGGGGCGAAAGGCATCGATCCCTATGTGCAGGAGCATATCGACCTGGTCAAGAGCATT
>CAZDYZ010000470.1:0-3047 GCA_964509525.1 uncultured Acidobacteriaceae bacterium | reverse complement strand
CTGCCACAATCCGCATGCTGGCAAGTCGCCGGGATTCCTGCAACCCGACCCGGTTGCGGCATGCCTGGCGTGCCACAGCGACCAGGCCGACCAGTTCAAGAAGGCGTACCACCACCAGCCGGCATATCAACAAGGATGTGCAATTTGCCACGAGCCGCATGGCGGCAACAACGAGAAACTATTGCGCGTACAGGGCAATGCGTTGTGCCTGGAGTGTCACGGCAATGACACCCAGCCGCAGAAGTTGCAGACCGAGCACCTGCTCACGCTCTTCGATGGTCAGGTAAAGCTGCCCGATGACTATTTTCAGGTGAATAAGGCGATGGTGCTTCCGTTGAAGTACGGCATAGGCCATCCGGTGGCCGGCCACCCGGTTTCCAACCTGATGGACCCCGCCAATCCGGGCAAGGTCAAGACCCCGATGAGCTGCCTCACCTGCCACCAGCCCCATGCTTCGGCGCACTCCGACCTGCTGGTGAAAGACCAAGAGAACAACATGACCTTCTGCGATACTTGCCACAAGAGCCGATTTGAGATGACGAAAACGGGGGAGAGGAAGTGACTATGTTGTACACACGCTCTACGTTATTCCGCAGTCCACTGCAGGCGCTGGTAGTGTTGGTCGCGTTAGGCCTCACGCTGGCTTCGCCGCTGAGGCTGCACGCCGGCAGCAAGAAGAAGCAAGCCAAGGCCACACAACAGGCGCCCGCCCAGCAGAGACCCCAGGTAGACACTAGCAAGCTGGTGTGGCCGCAGCCGCCTGACATTCCCCGCGTCCGATACACCAGTTACTTTGCGGGCATGAAGATCGATTACACGGCAGCAACGACGAAGCCAAAACAAACCTGGATGGACCGCCTTGCAGGCAGCCAGCCCGCGAGCGACAAGGTGACCAAGAAGAACTTCCCCTGGCAATTGATGGGACCTTACGGCATGTCGGTGGACTCCAAGGGGCGTCTCTATGTTGCAGACCAGAAAGTGGGCGCAATCTTTATCTTCAACACGGAAACCAAAGACACGGAGATGATTCGCAATGGCTTCGAAGCCCACTTTGCAATGATCAACAGCGTCGCGGTGGACGACAACGACCGCATTTTTATTTCCGACGGCAAGTTGGGCAAGGTACTGATCTTCAACGCCAAGCATCAGGTCGAGGCCCAGATCAGGGAGGGCTTGGTGGATCCCGTAGGTTTGGCAATCGACAAGGAAAACCGCCTGCTTTATGTCGTTGACACTCAACAGGATCAAGTCATGGTTTACGACGCTGACACTCTAAAGCTAATCCGCAAGATCGGCACCGGCGGCAAAAAGCATACCCTGACTACCCCCGGCGATTTCGCTCTTCCCACGGACGTGGCGGTGGACAAGGACGGCAACGTGTACGTTACTGATACGCTGAACTGGCGAGTAGAGATCTTTGATGCGGATGGTAAGTTCATTAGCCAGTTCGGCCAACACTGTGACGCCATTGGATGTTTCAAGCGGCCAAAGGGAATTGCTGTAGACAACGACGGCCACATCTGGGTCGTGGATACCGGCATGGCCCTCCTCGAAGCCTATACCCGCAACGGAGAACTCCTAGGTTATGTTGGAGGCCCGGGTCGCAATCTGGGGCAGTTCAACGACCCGATGGGAATCGCCATCGATCAGAACAACCGCATATTCGTCTCTGAGCAATATCCTTGGGGGCGGGTGCAGCAATTCCGCTACATTACCGATGCCGAAGCCCAGCAACTGAAGAAAGAGAAGGAAAATGAGATGAAGGCAAAGCAGGCGGCAGTTTCGGCGCCCACTCCGCAGACTGCGCAAGCGAAACCTGAGGGCAAGAATTAAGCAGGAGAGGCATGGGACTGGCCCTGGAGCGCGAGCAGCCGGAGTCTTAAGTGCGCACCGCATACGTGTTTGCCGTTTCGGTAGTATGTACCTCTTTTGTGACCTGTCGGCGTTTCGCAGGGTCCTCCTCAATTTCCCACTTGATGCTCTGAGCTTACTCCCTGGCTTACTGTAAGTCAGCACTTCGCGGCTTTTTGAACTGCTTGCCGGCACTTCCGTTCCACCATTTTCGGCTGCAGAACACTTTCTTCATACCCCTATCCGATTCCTTTTGGGCTTTCGGTTACTCCGAGGACCCCAGTCTGAGGAATTTAACTCTCTTCTTGGCGGAGTTGGCTCATTTCACACACTCTAAACGACTTTGGTAGGGATTTCTGAGGTCCGCGTGCCAGCAGGAATTACCGTTCAAATTGTTATAAAACAAAGACTTATATGAGAACCAGCGAATCGGCTGAATTGTCGTTCAGTTTCGGCGCGCCAGTTGCACTATCCACCAGCGGAGAGCCACTGGGGCCTGGGTCTCCAAGGCAATAAATAAGCCTTGAAAATGCATTTTCAAATCGGGAGATCGACTGCAATGAAGAAAACACTGTTAATCACGATCATGGTCTTCGCCGCGGCGAGCCTCGCCATGGCGCAGATCGGTGCTTCGCCGACCTCTGACGTTCTCGGCGCCCACCTGAACTATGGCCGTGGTTGCGCAGCCTGCCATGCCCCGCACAGCGGCGCATACGGCAACGGCGCAGCCAAACAGGCCGATCCAACCTCCGGCAACGTCGCTCTGTGGGGTCAGAACGTGGCCTCGCTGGTCGGCCAAACTCTGAACTTTGGCGGCGAAATCGGCGGCAACAACTTCCCGGAAACCCTGCCCAGCGCGGGCGCGGCCAGCCCTGACTTCGTCATCACCATGTGCCTGAGCTGCCATGATGGCAACCTGGCGGAAGGCGCCATGATGAAAGGCACGCTTTACGAGACATTGCCTCCTACCTATGGCACCTGGAACACGGTTCCCACGCTGCTCGGCAACGATGGGACCACAACCGGCAACTACCTCAACGATCACCCCGTGGGTCTGAACGCAACCGTGAGCTGCGGTGGCCAGTACAACTGGGATTGCACCGAGACCAACGGCACCATCAGTATGAGTGGACCCAATTCTTCCAAATTCGTCCAGAACTACGGGTTCTTCGTCAGCCTGAGCGCCTGGAACAACA
>CAZDYZ010000469.1:0-6760 GCA_964509525.1 uncultured Acidobacteriaceae bacterium | reverse complement strand
TGCGCATAACATCCCAGTGCTTCTGCATAAACAAGACGTTCGGCCGAGAGCGATGCATGGCGATGCGGTGAACGCAATGACCGACCTCGGCAGTAGGGTCAGGGATGTATTGAGAATGCAGTCCACGGTTAATCGGTTGCCACGTCTTACCTCCATCACTGGTACGAAAGGCGCCGGCGGCCGAGATGGCGACAAAGATCCGTCCAGGATTGCTGGAGTCCAGAACGATGGTGTGCAGGCACAATCCGCCTGCGCCCGGCTGCCACCGGGGCCCAGAGTTGTGGCTACGGAGTCCGGGGAATTCCTGCCATGTTTGCCCGGCATCGGTTGATTGAAATAAGGCAGCGTCCTCCACTCCTGCATAGACCGTATCGGGATCAGTCAGAGATGGTTCGAGGTGCCAGACTCGCTTGAACTCCCAGGGGTGAGGCGTGCCGTCGTACCACTGGTGTGTGCCGGGAACGCCGTCGTACACAAACTTGTTACCCACGATCTCCCACGTCTTTCCGCCATCATTGGACCGCTCGATCACTTGACCGGACCAGCCACTACTCTGCGATGCATACAGCCGATTCGGGTCGCAAGGTGATCCCTTCAAGTGGTAGACCTCCCATCCCGCAAAAAACGGACCACTGATGTCCCATCTTTCGCGCTTTCCATCCGACGACAGAATGAAGGCGCCCTTGCGTGTGCCAACCAGTACCCTTACGCTGCTCATCCGAACCTCCTTCTACCCGCAATTGTGGTGTGTTCCACTATTATGGACGATTGGATCAGCTCAAAATCGACAGCACCGGCAGGAAAATTCTGCCGGTGCATCATCCGACTCGACCGCAGCGACGGCCTTGGCCTATAGCGTGAGGGGCCGGGGCGCAGCGCGATGTCTACAGGGCGGAGACTACGCGGCCGGGTGCATCGCTGCGAGATGGAGAGGAAGGATACCCCGTAGCCGAACCTCTGGCGTCTCATATCAGCAACATGAAGAATTTTGGGTATCAGCTTTGTTCGCCTCCTGCACCGCATTGTTGGCCGGGGGAAAGTGCTCACAATTTCTAATTCGACGCATCTTCTTCGGGTAAGAGTCCAAGCCTAGAATGGCCAGCGGGAGAAATCCGACTGACCTAAGACCCAGCTGCAACCCGGACAGCTTGCTTTTCGAATCCGTCCTCCTGCGCGCGCGTACCAACGCTCGCCACCACGGTAACTGCCACGTTCACGCATAGCGCAACAAAACCTGCGTTCAAGCCCGCAAATGGGTCGTGTTTGCTGAACATCAGGATCATTGCCAAGCTCACTCCCGCGACGATACCAGCGAACACCCCTGCCGCGGTCACGCGTTTCCAGTAGAGACCAAAAACCACGCCAGGAAAGAACTGAGCGATTCCGGCGTAGGCCACCAACAGCAAGCCTACAAGTGTTGTTGCGCTGTAGATCGCAAAGTATAGGGCGATGCAAGTGATCACTACCACCATGACTCTCGACAGTTTGGTTACGTCGTCATCTTTCATGGACGGTGTAAACAACGGACGGAAGAAATTCTTGGTGAACAAAGTGGCGGCGCTCAGTATTAATACGGCCGCGGGAACCATGGCGGTCAGGGCACCGGCTCCTCCGACCACCCCCAGAAACCACGGAGGGAAAGTCTGGCGCACCATGGTCAGCAGCGCGAGATCGCCGTTTTTGAGTCCCGGGATGACCAGGATCGCGGTGAAACCGACAAAAAAGAGCAACGGCAACGTGATGCCGTAAAGCGGCATAATTACCGCGTTGCGGCGCAGCGTGTCGCCGCTTCTTGCGGTAAACACGGAGCCGAAGGCATGCGGCCACATGTAGAAGCCACACGCAGTGAGCAGTACGGTCGAGATATACCAAGCATGCCCCATATTGCTGGTACTGCCTGGCATGGTGAGGTGTGCTGCTTTGGCCTGCGTCAGAGCCCTGAACATCGGCCTGATTCCGCCGAAGTAGCGGTATGGAATTCCGATGCCGATGCTAAAGGCCGCAATCAGCATGAGGGAGTCCTTCAGCACACTCACCCAAGCCACCGCTCGAATTCCCCCGGAAAAAACAAATCCGGCAACAATGATGAACGCGATCAGCATTGCCAAAGGTCGACTGATCGCGTGGAAACTGGCCACCTCAACAATTATCCCAAGCCCGGTCAGTTGCAACTGTAAGTAGGGGATGATGAAGATGACCCCGACGATCGCTACCAGGCAGGCAAGATGCTTGCTGTCATAACGTTGTTGGAAGAAGTCGGACTCGGTGTGCAAGGCGAATTTTCGGCCCGCCTCCCAGATCTCCGGCAGAATAAAAAAGGAAATGACATAAGCCAGGGTTAGGTACGCGATGATGTAAAGTGTCGGTCCGCCCCGCGAATAGGCCCAACCACTGGCCCCCAGGAAGGCGAAAGTGGTGTAGATCTCTCCCGCCATTAAAAGCCAGACGAAAATCAAACCGAAGCCGCGCCCCGCAACCGTCCACTGCTCCAGATTCATCTGTCGCCGTAGTCCAGAGTAGATACCGGTGATTGCACCCGATAATATGATGCCGAAGATGATCGTCATGGGGACAATGCTGGGTTTCATTCGGTTCTTTCCTTTTTTCTGCGCCGGCTCTGCAGTCGGTATGCACCCCACAAACAGATGCTAGTCAGCGGTATCCAGCAGATCAGCCAGAACAGATTGAATGGAAACCCGAGCAGCAAGGGGTAGACACGATCCCAGAGCCGGACCGAAAAGCAGACTGCGACAAAGGGAACAAGCGCGAGCAGCAAACTCCCGATGGTAGGTCTCATCGTTTGCGCAAGCTCCACTCAATGGAGTCGCTACATGTCGTCGTAGAGGACCTAATCGCTTTGCCCCAGGCACACCGGACTGTCCACTCTAAGGAGAAAATTGGGATCATAGAAGCTCCCCTGGATTGCCTGATGGAAAGCGGGCCAGTGTACGTTGCACGGTTTGGGCTGTCAAACCACCACAATACGCATATTCGTGGCCTCGCTTACGTAGACATATCACCAACGGAATATGTCCACATCCCAGTAGTCGCGGAAAATAATCAGGAACTGATCCCCTTCGTAGGCACCGCTTCTCCATTGATCGCCAACGAGGCACAAACTGCGACGTAGGGATTTCGTACAGAGCCTAGGGATTCTAGCAGAGCTCTAGCAGCACCGTTGAGATAAGCTAAAGCGCACAATAAAGGTTACTGCCTCACATTCTCTCATGGCTTCTAAGCCTGTACATTTGACGGACCTATCCTCCGGAATCGCCAACCTTCCTATGGGGGACCTCAGCTGCCAGGATCGAACACAAGACATGGCATATACGTGGAAAGGGGTTTACCCGGCGGGGGCGCTGCATCGGCCAGACCAAAGCGTCGAGGTGTAACGCAGGCTAATTCGCAGGTGGATCGATAGAACGCTTTGATTTTTGGGAAAACTCAGGCATACTATCTGGGACCTGTATCACATGCGCCACTTTTCTGGCTGTGAGTTCAGGTGGTGGGCCGCTCGCTCAGGGGGAGGGGGGCGGCCCTTCTTCTTCGAACTAGTTCAACCAAGAGCCAAAAAGTCGTGGGAGCACCAACGTGCGGCGGCGGCGAGACTGCCAGTAGATGCACGCAGTTTTGGGCGGGCCGTCTCCAAGCACGGAGACATCGTCCTCACCGCTCTTTGACGGGAAAGCAATTCTCGAGCTCGTCACCAATCAAAGTCCGGGCCCCTGCCTCGGGGAGCCCCCCTCATGCAGGGCACAAATTCAAATTCGGCGTCAGCTAGTCAATGACCGCAACACTACCGGTACCGATGTCGTAATAACCGGCAACGACCTTCAACTTGTTTTCTTTCACCAAGCCAGAGACGACGGTCGATGCCTCACGCAGCAGGGTCGCCTGAATTTTGGCATTCGCTTTAGTAGCCGCTTCGAGATTTGGCCCAGCTTGATCTACAGCGGGTTGGATGTGCGGATACAGTGCGCTAATCTGGCCCGGAACCTCCTTGCCCTGGATGGTCGCTTTTACGGCTCCGCAATTGGAGTGTCCCATAACCAGGATCACCTTCGTCCCCAAAACGGCAGCTCCATATTCAAGACTGGCTATTATGTCCGAGGTTAGAACGTTGCCGGCAACTCGCGTGACAAACAGGTGACCGATACTTTGATCGAATACGAGTTCGGCGGGGACGCGAGAATCTGCGCAGGACAGTACAGCGGCGAATGGCTCCTGCTTTTCAACTGTGTTCTGCCTAAGAATGGCAAGATCCTGGTCGTGAGCGGTCGAATGCCCCGTCCGAAAGCGCTTGTTGCCTTCCATCAATTCGGCCAATGCTGCATCAGGGCTGAGAGTGCTCTGCGCCCATGCCTGCATCGGAGCTGCAAATTCCAGCCCACTTGTTAACAAGCCGACGACACTTCCCGCTACGCCTAACTGCAAGAATCGCCGCTTAGACGGTACATGCTCTGAAAAAAATGGGTCCATCTCTCCTCCCCAATGCGAAAATGTTGCGTTCAGTCTACACCAGCGTCATTCCAGCGATCGCAGACCGCAGATCCACGCGGAGTGTCGAGTGCGGACGGACTCCCCTCCTGCGGCTTTGCTTAAATTGGTGGAGACATTTGGCGAAGCCCCGGGAGCCTATGCCATGGTTCCCATCGGCCTTGATCAAGGATGGATCGATTACTGTGCCATCGTGGATACCGGCAACTGACCAATTGACAAACATTCAAAGGGTGGTCGCGCGTAGGATATGGCCGCCTTTATCGGAAAGACTGCTCACGCTGCCTGGAAAATAACGGGCGCCTATCTGTCGAGGCCCCAAGTCTTCGACCTGAGAAAATCCAAGTGCCATCAGTTTGACCCGAAGATCCTCCGCTTCGAAGTAACTAAGCCAGGCTTCGCCGAACTCTGCGACGCGCGTTGCACGCCGGTCGTGGCTAAGCCGCATTTCCGCCGATAAAGAAGCTGGAGGATCGCTGTAGTCGAAAACTACGTGGGCGCCATGCGGGGCACTTGCTATGAAAGCAAGGGTCGACCATATGGCCTCTTTGGTCAGATAGGGCACTACCCCCAGCCAGGTGAAGAAGGTCTGCTGCCCCGGATCAAAGCCTACGGCCGCTAAGCCCTCGGCCAGAGTCTGGCATTCGACGTTGACGGGGGCGAAGGTGAGCGATCTTGGTATGGGAATGCCGGCATCTTGGAGGCGTCGACGCTTCCAGGCTTGGCTTGCTGGATGGTCGACTTCGAAGATGCGCAGTCGGTCACCGAATGGGCTGCGATAAGCATATGTGTCCAAGCCCGCGCCGAGCACTACTAACTGGCGTACTCCAGTATCGACGGCTGCCACCAGAGCATCTTCTGCAAAGCGTGTCCTGGCAGCAATGAAGATACGCATTCTTCGTCCAGAGGGGTTGTCTGCCGCCTTGCGGGCCAGTGTTTCCGCATCTTGGCCTAGAATGCGCAGCGCCAGAGGATCGGTGAAGATGCGACCTTGTTCCAGAATTTGATGAGCGGCGCGGTGAGCAGCCGCAGCCACTGCGGTTCGGCTCGGCCTTCCCGATTGCACGCATAAAGCTTAACAAAACGGTTGCGATGCCTTCGTCAATAGAGTCGGTTTGAGAAGCATGAAACCCGCTGCAGGTGTGGTCGGATTCCGGATTGTGTCGTGCATGTCAGAGAAGCACATAGATCATTCGGGACCAGCCCTTGACGGGAAAGTCCCTATCCCGGGCTAACCACTCAGGTGTTCCTCCCGACACCGGTGATGCGGGTTCCGTTGAATCTGGTGAACGAGAACCCAGCGAAGGGTTCGTTCCAGTTATTGGCCATGTCGTTCAACATGGAGATTGCGACAGCCTCACCAAGGGGCAGTGAGTCCGCATAGTCGTAGCGCCAGTGTACGGCTGCGTGCGCCCGACCGAGACCGATGTTTGCGGCGATCTTGTTCATCTCGCCACCGATAGTCAATTCGCCCCCGTCGGAACCGCTGTATGGCACGAGCGACAAGCCATCTTCGCTGGGTTGCACAATCTGAAAGCCAGGAATGGAGGTGAGCGGTGTCTCGTCGTTGAACCAAGCCTTGACAATGGTGGCGCAAGCGCCGGCCACGGTCGCGTGCCCCTGGCCATATGAAGGATGCTGGGGACAACCCTCCGGGAAAGCATGCGGCAGAAAATACGTGCCGTGCTGTGCAAACACTCTGCTGACGGCCTGCGAATTCAGCACGTCGGAGTGCAGCGGATAACTTGCCTGGCCGGTCTTCGTCATGTGGACAAGTCCACCGAAGGCTTCTGGACGCAAGTGCCTGTGCACGAACCACTTCTGATACCAGACCGCTTTCAACGCCCGCTGTGCGACTTCAGCCACCAGCGTTTTCAGGTGAGGCGCTCCAAAGGTGCCGAATCCAGTCTGTGTGGTGGAACCAACGTAGGGATTGTTAGGATCGAGAGGCGCTCCAACGTCGATGAGTACCAGGCAAGCATTGAAATAGGCCTCGAACAGCACATCCACGTGAACGTAAGCCGCGAGTCCACGGCCGTTATGTATGTACTGCAGGTTCGGCTCGGTTTGATTCAAGCCAAATGGGCCTTGGCCGTTTTGGCAAGCCAGCCACGAAGCCTGGTCGGTCATGTAATCGACGCCCGGTACATACGTCGTCATGAGCTGAGTGATCGGTAGCGCTCCGAACGAGAACGGTTGCAGAAGGAACTGAGACACATAGGGACCGAGTACGTCACCCGCCGTGAAACCGCGAAACAGGTTC
>CAZDYZ010000468.1:0-2899 GCA_964509525.1 uncultured Acidobacteriaceae bacterium | reverse complement strand
TGACTGCGTTGCGCACACCTATCAGTGGACGCTGCCAGGAGACGAATATAGATGTCCTGCGATCACAGATTGCAGGCTTTCCCTCGCCTCGGAATTGCAACATTACCTCTGACTCGATTCGGGCCGCAAGCACTGCGTGGCAATCAAGGTCCATGGCGTGTCCGGCGGGGCATCACCATCGCTGGCCGCCTCCATTTCCTAAGTCATACTTTAACTGCTCAGCCTGGAGATGCAAACTAGCAAGCACAACGTGTACTGCGAGCAACCGCCTTATTTTTCAATAGATTAAACGGGTGTCAAGCAAACTGTCGGAGTCACTTTTGACAGAAAATTTTTTTATGCGACTCTCCGCTCGAAATTAGTCACACCTGCGACAGGAGACGGACAAGAGGCATGAAAGATTTTCAGCAACTGGTCGGCCGGCTTGCCCGTGAAGCCAGAAACTGCTCGCTACGAGAAATCGCTGCACGACTCAGGCTTGGTCAGTTGCAGATCAGCAAGCATCTGGCATTTCGGTCCATCGAGTGAGACAACCAGGAGCAAACGGTTATGGAAACCAAAGACAAAGAACAACACCCTGTGGATGACCCGCAGGATGATTCTTACAATGAAGTTGGACGACGCCTCTTGGCCGCGATACTGAGCTGCCAGCTGGGCATCGGCTTGGAATACACTTTACGGAGGTATGTGCCCCAACGGGTAGACCCCAGCTGGGGGCGACTCGGCTTGGCGTTGCAGAGGTGCATGATGGACTGTGATCCATTCATACAGGCGCCCAGCGACCAGTTCCGTTGGGAAGAAACAAAAGGCAAGATTCACTGATCCGACACCCCAACAACGAAATGAGCTGTTGGAGTGCGAGCTGGTCAGGCGTTTCTGTCCACTGCGTGAAAGGGTTAATGTCCAGAATGACTTGGCTTCCTTTTACGCCGACCGCGATAAGAGTTGCCTCAGGTCATAGGACGGGCGGTTCGACTTGTCCAGGGGCAGGCCTTGGCCGATAAGCCATGTCTAGAGCACGTCCAAGGAAGGCGGAGGCGGTGCCTGGTTATGGTTGCTCTGGAGGTTTTCCCGTTTCTCCAACCGCGGCGTGATCCAGGATGCAATTTTCGGCGGGGACCCAGTCGCGCCTGATGTCACGGTGGTACAAGAACAATCCTCGCGGTGATTAAGTCCCGAGCATTTTCACTTTCGCGCGCCTTTCGGCGGCCCTACCTTCCTTGATCACCTGGCGACTGCGGCCAATCGCCAGAGCGTCGGCCGGAACATTTTCGGTAATGCATGACGCTGCACCTACGTAGGCGCCCCGCCCAACGCGCACCGGGGCGACTAGTGTCGTATCACTACCGACGAACGCTCGGTCCTCGATCACGGTCTGATATTTGTTTACACCGTCGTAGTTACAGGTGATCGTACCTGCTCCCACGTTCACGTTCTCCCCGATGTCCGCATTGCCGAGGTAGGTGAGATGGTTCGCCTTCGACCCCTTTCCCAAGCGCGTTTTCTTGGTTTCGACAAAGTTGCCGATGTGCGCCCCTTCGCCAATATCGCTGCCAGGACGAAGATGTGAATACGGTCCAAGTTGTGCGCGGTTACGCACCACCGAGTCTTCGAGGATACAGCCCGGAAGGACGAGGACGCCGTCGCCGATCTTGCAGTTGGTGATGACCGAATACGAACGAATCCGACAGTCGGCGCCAATCTTGGTTTGGCCGATGAGCTGCACAAAAGGCTCGATTACGGTGTCGGCTCCGATTTCAACGTCGGCATCAATGTCGCAAGTTTCTGGTCGGAAGATCGTGATGCCGCTTTCCATCAACTCGCGGGCTTTCCTATCGCGAAGTTTGGCATCCAATTCGGCCAGCTCGATCCTGGTGTTCACCCCCAACACTTCATCCGAATCAGGTGCTCGCAAGGCCAGTACTTTCTCACCGGATTTGCTCAGCAAGGCTGCCATGTCGGTGAGGTAAAACTCCCGGTGGGCATTGTCGGTCGTCAGCCGGGCGATGTGCCCGAACAGAGGCTTGGTCGCGAAGGCGTAGATTCCAGCGTTGATTTCCTTCTGATCGGCTTCCCTGCCCGTTAACGCTCTCTGCTCGACAATACGATCGACTTCGTCGCTCCCCTTTCCCTTCCTGACCTTGCGGAATACGCGACCATAGCCAGTTGGGTCGGCTGGCGTGGCGGTCAGCATCGTCATGGCAGCGCGGTTTGTAACATGAAAGTCGCGCACGCGCATGATGGTTTCGGGCTGAATCAGAGGAACGTCACCCGACAGTACGAGAACGTTGGGGAAATCCTGCAAGGCAATGCGCGCTTCCATGATGGCGTGACCCGTGCCCCGCTGCTCCCGTTGCAGCACGAAATTGATGCCGGTTGGGGCCAGCGCCTCGCGAACGCTTTCCGCCTCGTACCCAATGATGGCAAAGATATTCTGCGGTGGTACAACCTGACTTGCTGCGGCCACCACGTGAGCCAGCAGCGGCTTCCCGGCAATCTCGTGCAGCACCTTAGGACGCCGTGACTTCAACCGTATGCCTTTGCCAGCCGCCAAAATCGCAACCGCGAACCTGCCGGGTTTATTCTTGGCGACTTCAGGGCTAGACGTCGACTTTGGCATGGTGATCAAGAGTACGGGGCAAAGGGCTACGATTCACCACGCAGTGCGGTAACCGGGGGCTCCCGTAATTCGACCATAAGACGCAGCAGATCATGGGCAACATGATGAGTGTCGTGGCGGGCGATCAGCCCCTCTTTGGGGTCCATCTCTTCAAGCAGGTACTCGCCGAGGATCGGCTTGACGCCGAGCGCCTCGATTCCTTCCACGTCAGCCTCAATCTGTGACTGCTGCTTCTCAGCATATTTCCGCGCCAGCTCGGCGGACGCAGGTGTGCGGTTT
>CAZDYZ010000467.1:0-7931 GCA_964509525.1 uncultured Acidobacteriaceae bacterium | reverse complement strand
GAACGATGCGCTCTCCCAGCTGAGCTATAGCCCCCACGTCTGGTAGGTAAACAGGTCCCTTACCAGGGGCTTAGAATCCAGTCCCTACCTCCTTTTATTATACAAACAATCACAGGTGCATCCCATGTGCTGTGGGACAGGTGTCGACTGTCGACCCTGAGATTTGTGGGCAATTCTTGCAAATCGCTACGAGTCCCCTCCGCGAGACTGGGAAAAGCGGCCAAGCACCGCACTTTGCCGGTGCCGCGTTAACTTGTAGTGGCAACTCCCCCAAGCTACTCAGCCTTTAGAGGAGCTGCCTGGGCTAATCGAAGTTGTGTGCCTTGCCCCAATCCATGTCCGGTGGTAGGCAAGGCCGTCGTTAATCGCGCGATGGGTAGATGCCAGTTAGGGCAATAATCCAGTTAAGAGTAAGGTAGGGGGAGTGAAGGTTGACCGGCTGACCGCTGCCTGTCTGGCTAATAGCGGCAGGGTTAAGCGTCGAATCGGGCTTTGAAGAGGCGTAGACGGAGCCGCTGGTGACCGACGGGCCGGTGCTCGAGGCCAGATATTGGTTCGCCGGGCGGGAGCTTGTGGCTGGACCTGAAACCGTGTTCACCAGGTGGTTGTGAGCCGGCAACTGTCCGACTCCCAGAGTTGCTGTTTCTGCACCTCCGCTCTGGCCGAGGTTATAGTTTGCCAGTCCAGGGCCCTGACCGAAGCTTATCGGAACCCGCCCTCGCAAGTCCGGAAGCGCAAAAGTTGTTACCCCGTCGCCGCCGTATGTCGTACCTAGCAGCGAAAACAGTGCAGTGTTTTGTGCGATGGACATCAGCTGCCCCTGGCAGAGCGCCCATCCTGTAGGTGCAAAGTTGTACGGTACGAGCAATAGTGAACCAAGAAAAGGTTCCATAACCGAGTTCCTTTCTAATCTGGATTTGGCATGAGTGGTGCGAATCGTACTACTGGTGTGATGTCTCGTACAACTCCCACTCACCGGAAGCTTTTCGTAGAGTCAACCCCTCGGCGAGGCGCAGCCATACAGGCGTTGTTGATTTCGAAGGGAGAACGCACGACCCTGCCAGAGCGTGCCGCAGGCACCTGCGATCATTCGTCGGTGGGGTTAAGATGGCAAATTCCATTTCGATCGAGGACTTCGCCTATTTCCGGGGTGTATCGTGGGAGGCCCTGAACGGCAGGGAGGGTAGCGCTGGAAACGCCTTCGATCCATGCGATGTCGCAGCTCGGCGGATCGCTTCGAGGCCCCTTGATCGGACAAACTGACCCGCGCTATAACCCTGCACGGCGCCTGTGGAACGGTCGCATAGAGCGGAGACCCGTGGCCATTGCTCAATGCGCCGAGGTTGCGCATGTGATCGTTTGCGTGAGGTTTGCGCGTGAACATCAATTACCTTTGGCCATCCGCGGCAGCGGCCACGCTGTCGCGGGCACTGCTCTGTGCGATGACGGGCTGGTCGTTGACGTGTCGCGCATGAAGGGCATTCGCGTCTGTCCTCGCGAAGCTGTCGTGCGCGCGCTACCTGGCGTCACGTGGGGCGATATGGACCATGCGACCCAGGGTTTCGGCTTCGCCGTTCCCGGCGGCACTGATTCGGAGGTCGGCATAGCAGGGCTGTCCCTCGGGGGCGGAAACGGCTGGCTCATGGGCGCGTTCGGGGCCACTTGCGACAACCTTGTCGCGGCGGATGTAGTTACTGCCGAGGGCGATCTCCTCACTGCCGACGCGACCGAAAATCAGGACTTCTTTTGGGCCCTGCGCGGCGGTGGTGGGAATTTCGGCATCCTCACCTCACTCAAATATCACCTGCACCCGATGGGACCAGTAGTCGTTCCTGGCGCGGTCCTCTATCCGTTTCAGCAAACGCCACAGATCTTGGCTCGGTTCCTGGACTTTGCCAACAATGCGCCAGCCCCCTTGACGGTGTATCCGTGTCTCATCCGCTTGCATGATTGCACTCCGGCGGCATGCTATGCAGGCCCTGTCGCGGAGGGCGAGCCGGCCGTCGCCGATCTAGGGCGCATGGGAGATGCGCTCGATAACCAACTCGGTCCAATGTCTTACGTTGTATGGCAGTCGTCCATGGACGCGGCTCGTCCGACCGGGCGCCGGTGCGCGATCCGTTGACATTTTCTCTCCGAACTTGCGGACGGCTTCATCGAGGCGCTGGTTGAGCATTTTGCGAAAAGCCCGTCGCAGCACTCTGTGGCCATCGTAGAGCACTGCCACGGGGCGATCAGCGCCGTTGCACCCGAGGCGACCGCGTTCGCACTTCGACGCAATCCCTATCATTTCGAGATCCTCGCCTTCTGGGATGATGCGGAGCAGACTGCGGTAAACCTCGAATGGGCCGACCCGTTCCTTGCCGCGACAACACCGTTCTCGACGGGGGGAGGTCTATGTCAACTCCTTGGACGAAGGTGAGACACATCGGATGCGGGAGGCCTACGGCTCGAATTACGAGCGCCTGCGGCAGATTAAGCGGAAATATGAGCCGACAAACTTCTTCCGGTGTAATCAGAACATCCCACCGTCGGACGACTAGGCGGCCCACTCTTAAAATTCCCGACATTGCCGCTACCAACGAGGGAATTGCCGCGGCATGTTTGCACAGGTCGTATGATTGCGATAATCTTCACCGCCAACATATTGATCCCATTCTTGGCGGGTCAGGTCATGAGTTACACGACTACAAAGTTCTCTCTTGAGATCTTCCGGCTGCCAGCTATAGACGGTGTACTGTGCTTGCCCAACCACCACAATCTGCGGCTTCGGCCCGGCGGTTAAGTCGACGTCGAGGACATCCTCGGAACTGCGAAGCCGCGCTCGCTCAGCCAAAGACGCAATTTCCCATAGTCTAACCGTCCTTTTGTCCTTATCAAGCGTCACCAGGTATTCAGAGTTCTGGCTGAACCAGAAGTTATCAATACAGCCAGACACGGTCCATTGGCTCCTTACCTGATTTTGCGGAGAATCAAAGATTTTGATCGTGCTCTCAGCTCGAGTCTCCCTGCCTCGCGCAGAATATGCAGAGGAGCCTGCTCTTGAATCCTCCTGTTCCGAGCAGTTTGCGGTTTCAATCGCCGCACCCGTATGGCCATCGACACTGGAACCGACCAGGACTTGTCCACTCCAAGCGGAAGGAACCTCCCTGCCATCAACAGTGCGAAACTGATGTAGCTTTCCCTCACTGGTTAGGCCAAACACCGATTGACTATCCGGCGAAAAGTCCCAGAACACCCACTGTCCGGATGGCAGATCCATCCTCGGAGATTCGTTTTTCTCCATGCTCCAAAGCGCCATGTGGTTTGCCAGTGGTCCATCGCCATCGATAACGCCGGCCAAGTATTCACCATTGGCACTGAAGGCGAAGGTGCTTGGATAAAGCGCCTCCTTTTCTGGCGTCTGCCAAATCTGATTGCCCATTTTCCCTGTTAAAAAATCGTTTACAACCAGGGAGCCAGTAGACTTAAATCCGGCAATTCGTTTCCCATCATGCGAGATTGTTAGCGGTATATAAGTCCAGTAGCTACCTCCTGGAAATTTAGCGACAGCTCTTCCACTAGCAACATCCACGACGCTGTACCAAGAAGGGTCTCGGGATGTTGGATCAGGCCGGGTGATTAGATATCGGCCATGGGATCTCACTGAGGCGTCCGAAACTGATTGTAGGTAGTTCCCCAGCCTCCAAAGGTGCAGAGAGCTACTTCCCGACTGATCTTCCGAGACCACCGCGACATGCTGAGCAATTCGCGATGCACTTATTGATTTGATGGGCATGTCCAGCCCCAACTGTATGACCTCGCCCCCACGCGAGCTATCCCAAATCCTGCCTTTCCCCTGATCATCAATCGCGGTAATCCAGGATCCATCTTCGCTGACAGATAAATGAGTCGCAGCAGAGGGAAGTTTGAACAGCACAGCACTTTCCGGGGCATTAGACTGCGATGCTGCCACCTCTGACTTCTTTCCAGTAACGAAACCCGTCACTTGCTTCTCACCGGGACGTTTTTCGGATCGAGAATAGCGCCATGATCTGACGCTGCCATCCGAGTCGGCGGTGATCAGAGCGTCAGCACCTGAAGGAGCAAACTTAATATCATTTGAAACAAAGCTTTTGTTGAAGTTCGAACCCGGGGTGCTCTCATAGATTGTTACAGGGACGCTCTGCCGGTCATTGATTTCCAAAATTCTGACACTTCGCTGCTCCCCCGTTTGAAGCAAATACGCCAAGCGACTTCCGTCGGAATTCAGAGTGATGGCAACGACTTTGTCAGGGTGGTCGTGCAACTTGTCGCGCTCAATCGCCAATGTCTTGCTATCAGTGTTTGGAGCTTTCCATAAGTAAACGCTGGCACTCTCTGAGGTATCGCCGCAGAGGGCAACGACAGTGCGACCATCATCACTCACAGTAAAGTCTTTCACTTCTGCTGGGCAGTTCAGCACTACCCTATAATCATTGGTAAGTCCCCAAATGACGATCTGCTTCTCAATGGCTGCCTTCACTTCAAACGACCCGCTGAAGACTATCTTGTTAACCTTGCCTTCGTGCCCTTCGTGCATCAGTGTCTTTTGTTTGACGCCGTCCCAATCATAGAGATCTATCCGGTTCTGTTCTCCGACCGCAAGCCATTTGCCATCCGGGCTAAACTCGGCGGCAAAAACCGGGTCATCTGTCAGGCTTTGTAATGGTGAGGGTAAAGTATCTAAAGAAGAAATCAGGATTGACTGAGCCAGAATAGTCGGCTTTACGCCCAGTGAGGCAGCGGCCAGCAAAGCGCCCACTCGTGGATCCTCCGTGTGGGAAGGCGTTGTTGGAAAAACTGAAAGTGCACCCATCGCAAGCGCATTAGCAGTCTCCTTCTCGGATTTGACCTTATAAACGAATAGCGCAATGCCCGCCGCAATCAGCAGAGCTACAACCGCAGTCGCACTTGTCCGGCCAAACAAACGACGGAAGCGAATCCTTGCGGTGTGCTTCTTGCTCTCCCACAGATACTTCTCCGCTAGGTCGAATCGTCCTGGATAACGAGTTGCCCATGCCCGGTTTGGTTGGCGCTGCTTCCACCATTCAACGGACCGGTCTAGCAGTGCTCCTTCAAGGTAATCGACGAACAGTTGCTCGGTACCGCGATTGTGGTCGGCCGCGTTGGCTTCCGAGACAACCGCGTCCTGGGCTCGAACAGCAATTCGCTGGTAAACTCGACGAGATTCCTCTTCCTCGCGGTTCCAGCCGCGCAGTCGATCCCACTTCCGTAGCAGGCACTCGTGAGTGATGTCAATTTCTTTGGAAGGGGTGAGGCTTCCGGTCAGAGGGGTTAGGAAGCTACGACCTTCCTTGCGGAAAGATTCGACCACATCCCCAATTTGCTGCAGGGATGCTTCGCAGACATCGGCAAGCTCTTGCACCGCAGTGGGTCGCCGTGTTTCGCGACCGTACTGATCCTGATCACTAATCCGCTGAAACAACCGCCTTACGATGGTGGCACCGCGCTCGCCCAGCCCCGATCGGGCCTCATCATAGGCCTCGTCGGCATGCATGGAGATCGCTTTTTCCATCGTCCCTACTGCTTCATAGTTGTCGAAGTCCAGAGGCTGTTGTGGCTGGTTCTGGTTTTTCCAATGGCTCCAGGTACGCATCAGGGCGTGTTGCATTACAGGTAGCTGACCCGGGTCTTCGCCGACCTCATTGAGGACGCGCTGGACCAAGCGCGGCGTGATCGTGCTCCCTGACATATGAATCGGCCCTTCGATCGCGTCCCTCCTCTGGTCTCGTGTCATGCGCGGGATCAGGTACTGCCCAGCATTGATCGTCTCCGGCAGATCCCGGAAGCGGGCACAATCGCCCAGAAAATCGGAGCGCATCGTAATCACTACATAAACCTGAAACTCTCTCTGCCTGGAGACCTCGAGCAGCATCTTGACGAAGGCGGCTTTTTCGTCCCGATCGTCCATGCTGTTGTTGCAAGTGGCATACCGAAACAGCTCCTCGAATTGATCCACCAGGATCAACAAGTTCTCATCAAGGTGGAGTCGACCAGTTCGCCATGCCCCGCGAGCCAGTTCGAGCAGGGCGAGAGAACTCCTGCGTAACATCTCAGGATCAACCGGCGGCTCTGATATGTTCGCGATGTCACATGCCGCGGCCAGGTTGTCGATTGGACGGCTGCCAGGCCGCATATCCACAATGCGCCAGTTCGAGCCCACCTTCACCAAACAGCCACTCTGGAGGGAAGGCAGCAAACCAGCACGCACCAGCGACGACTTTCCGCTGCCAGAGGTGCCGACGACCGCAACGAATCGCGTCTTTCCCAATTTTCGCGCCAATTCGTCGCTCTGGCCTTCCCTTCCAAAGAAGAGATCGCTTTCGTCCTGGGAGAATGACCGCAAACCAGGAAATGGAGAATCTGACCTGAGACATTCTGCGGCCAACATTAGGTTGCCTTTTCGATAAGTTGGATGAACGCATCCAGCTTTGCCGGTTGGAATTCCTCGCCATCGCCGAGTACCAACAAAGGTGGAAACCCCGAGCTCTCTGGATACTGGTGGTTAGGTACGTCGAGATAGCCAGCCTTGATTTCATCCTTGGGAGCGCAAACATAAAGAGCACGCGCATAGTCGCGCCCTGTCTGCTTGGTACTCAGTACTTTCAGAAGGTTCTTCCGTTTGCGCAGCACCCAGACGTCTTTTGCAGTGCCGTAGTAGATCAGGGCTGCATCGGTGTCGCCGATCAACTCCTCTTCCATTTCTCGAAGTTCTTCAGGCTCTCCCTGAAACGGGGGCAGTTCGACAGGATGTCCGCGGCTGCGGAGGTAGCTCTTGATTTTTGCCAGCTGGTCGTGCATGAGATCCGGTTTGTCGCAGAGCAGGTAAACAGCTTTGGCTTTGGCGCCTACTGAAATCGCAACGGGTTCCCTCTTGCGCAGCAATGCATCCAGCAGGCCCTCTTTGAAACTTTCGAAAGAGGTTTCGAACACATCGCCATTGGCGGCACTTCTCTGATCGATGTTGCCGCGCACTTTGGCCAGAAATGTCTGTTGGCGTTCCTCGGGATTCTGCAGATCCTCCGGAATCCAGACCATCTGATGAAACCCGCCACGTTGTCGTTCAGCGAAGGCCAGTTCGTACTGCAATTCTCCGAACGATCGGGTCTCCTGCTCAGGAATAACCCCGTAGGAACGGCCGATCAGGTGAACAGAAATGTCCGTTTTGGCAAGCAGGGATTCGATTGCCGCTTTCAGTTCAGGCCCGGAATCGGGCAAAGGCTCGACGGGCAGAACGGTGTGACCGCGGCCCGCCAGTTCGCTGTGAATCGATGCGCGGCGAGGCTCCAAATCGCTTGTGGTTCTTGCCAGAAATACTGTTCTACTTTTTACGTCCGTCGAAGATGGAGGTTGCCTCATCTTCAGTAACATGCGTGCAATTGCCTGGGCGAGCAAGTCGCAGCGCTCCCGAAACTGATTAAAGCGGGGCATTCCCGGTTCCGGATCAAACTCGCGGAAGACATCCGGGTTCTGATCATCGTCTTCGTAGAATCTGAAACCCAGTGTAGCCCTGAAGTTGGCTGGCTCGGCACCCTCCGGTACCCGGGTCTTTACCACCCGGATCAGACGTGACTCAGTTTCGACACGAAGCCCGCCGGTTTTTTCCGCAGCTAAGACGAACCAGTCGAGTTCCTTCCGGCAAGAGGACGAGGCAACATATCTTGGCGATAACACCGAGATAAACAAAGCTGAACTTGAGATCTTCGTGCGGAGAACATCCTCAAATGCCTCGGTCCCACCGAGTTTAGGGTCGCGCCACAGGACAATCTCTTCCGTACCCAGCAGTTCTTGCAAACGTCTCTGAAGTCGAGAATGGAAGTGTGTAATCCAGTCTTCCTGATTGTCGACGTGCCCATAACTAAGAAATATATCCACGTCGTAACTGCGAG
>CAZDYZ010000466.1:0-4965 GCA_964509525.1 uncultured Acidobacteriaceae bacterium | reverse complement strand
GCCGAAACCGACCCCGAAGACATTCGCTTGGTCGAAAAGGCGTGGGCCGAAGCGGAAAAAGAGATCCTTTCCGGCCAGTGGGACCTGGTCATCCTCGACGAGATCAACTACGCCATCAGCTACAAAATGCTGGACCCGCAGAAAGTAGTCGAAACACTGAAGCGGAAACCGGAGATGGTGCACGTCATCCTCACCGGCCGAAACGCTCATCCTGACATCATTGAGATTGCCGACACAGTGACCGAGATGAGGGAAGTGAAACACGCATACAACAAGGGCATCGAGGCGCAACGGGGCATCGAATACTGACCGCCAGTGTGCGCGACAACGGTTCACTTCCTCGGCTACACTGGCCTAATTACGCCTATGGCATGGTTTAAGCGGGAACCCGTGGAGCTCGATACCTCGGGTGAAAAACGCGTCAAGACCGAAGGACTTTGGGTCAAGTGTGACCAATGCCGCCAGATCATCTGGAAGAAAGATCTCGATCAAAACCTTAACGTCTGCCCCAAGTGCGAGCGGCACTTCCGCATTGACGCGCGCACTCGACTAGCATACCTGCTCGATGACGGACACTACCAGATGGAGGACAATAACATCGTTTCCACTGATCCTCTGAAATTTACCGACCTGAAATCCTACAGCGATCGCTTGAAGCGATCCCAAGAGGATAGTGGGCTCAACGATGCGGTGATCAACGCACGGGGCAAGCTGGATGGCAAGCCCGTCATTGTAAGCGCCATGGAGTACTCCTTCATCGGAGGATCCATGGGGGCTGTCGTGGGAGAGATGATTGCGCGAGCCGTCGAGAAAGCTACCGTCGAAAAGCTGCCCCTGATCGTGGTTTCGGCTTCTGGTGGGGCACGCATGATGGAAGGCGTTGTCAGCCTCATGCAGCTGGCCAAGATTGCTGCTGCTCTGGCCCGCATGGATGATGCCAGGGTACCGTACATTTCCGTGATGACCGATCCCACGACCGGTGGCACTACAGCCTCCTTTGCCATGCTGGGTGATCTGAACATCGCTGAGCCAGGTGCACTTATCGGATTCGCCGGACCTAGGGTGATCGAGCAGACGATCCGGCAAAAGTTGCCCGCAGGTTTCCAGCGCAGCGAATTCCTGTTGCAGCACGGAATGCTGGATGCGGTGGTACATCGCCGCGAGCTGAAGCATTACATCTCGCGGGCGCTGGATTTCATGCAAATACCCCCAGCTTCGGCGTAAGCGATACGTATTCCCCGGACTCAACGGCTATCTTCAACGCAACTGCGCCTTTTGTAGCAACACTACGTTGTGCCCTTCAGGATCGTGGAGCACTGCCCAAGCCGGTTCGACCTGAATGAACAGCTCCCGTCCAATAGCCGCAATTGAAGCCGCCAGATCGTCCACCTGAAAGAACAGAACTGCCTTGTCGTAGGAAGCATAAGATTCCGCTCCTTTGCGCTCCAGACAAACAAATCCGGGGCCACTGTCGAACTTTGGCGAAATGCCCGCCCTGCTCGTGGGTAACTTCGAGGCCAAGAACACCGGTGTAGAAGCGTTTTGCCGTTTCGAGGTCTTCGAAATAGAGCTCAACGCCCGCAAAGCTGGGTGCAGAACCTGGCATCAACGGACCCTCCAAAATCGGATTTTACGCGACAGTCTTGTGCCTTCCCCATCCGTACTCCGAATTGACACTTTGAAGCCACCCAAGTCGTAGAATCAAACTCATGAAAGCAGTCGTCGTTACCCGTCCGGGCGGACCTGAGGTTCTGGATGTATGCGACATGCCCGACCCCCAGCCCAAGCCGGGTCAAGTGCTGGTGCGGGTGGAGGCGGTGGGCGTGAACTTCGCCGACACATTTTCCACGCGGGGGACGTATCCGGGGACACCAGCTCCCCCGTTCATCTCCGGCCGTGAATTTGCTGGCACCGAAGAGATATCTGGCAAGCGGGTGATGGGCTACACGCAATACGGTGCTGCCGCCGAAAAGATCGCGACGAATCCTGAGCTTCTATGGCCCCAACCCGCTGGGTGGAGTTCGGTCGAATCGGCAGCCTTTCCGGTCAACTTTCTCACCGCGTACCTGGCGTACTGGAAGGCAGGGCTGACTTCTGATGCTCTCGAACCGAATCATGAGGTCGGCGACCAGAAACGTCGTGTGCTCATCCACGCGGTGGCCGGGGGTGTGGGGACGGCTGCGGTGCAGATCGGAAAGTTGCTGGCGATAGAAACCTATGGAACGTCGTCCTCGGACGAAAAGCTGGAGCGCGTAAAGAAACTCGGGCTCGGTCAGGGAATCAACTATCGCAAAACTGATTACGAGCAGCGTGTTCTGGAGTTGACCCGCGGTGAGGGTATGGATGCCGTGTTCGAGATGCTGGGCGGGGAACACACTGCCAAGAGCCTGCGCTGCTGTCGGCCCTTCGGACGGGTGGTCATCTATGGCACCGCGACTGGGCAACGCCACCAGTTTGATACCGGAGCGATGATGGCTAAGAGTCTGAGCGTGCACGGACTCTGGCTGAGTGTGCTGGCTCAGGATCATGTCCTCATCATGCACAGCCTCGACGCCATGCAACCCTGGATCTCACAAGGCAAACTGCGTCCTGAGATCGGGCACATCCTTCGCCTGGACCAGGCCAAGGAAGCGCACCACCTGATGCTGCAGCGTGCCAACTACGGCAAGATAGTGCTTAAGGTTGAGTAACTTACCAGGTTGCGAGGCCGGGCATAGTGGTACGCTGGTACATGTTTCTTGTGTTATTAACCGGCTTCGCGGCGGGCACACTGTGCACGCTGGCGTATCTTCCTCAAGCCCTGCACTCCTTCCGCACCAAGTCCGTCCGCGACCTCTCGCTGCTCATGCTGATCAGCCTCAATGCGGGACTCCTGCTGTGGGTAAGCTACGGCTTCATGATCCACTCACTGCCCATCATCTTGCCGAACGCGGTTACTTTCTTCCTCAGTGCGCCTTTGCTGATGATGAAGCTGCGCTACCGGAGGAGCGCGGAAGGGGGGGAACACCATCTGGGTCGCGAATCGTGAAGGCGCTAACTCCAGATCTGCTTGAAGAAGAAGTAGATCGTCAAGCTGAAGCCGATAACAACAATGATCGCGCGCAGATGGTCGGGCGTGGTATTTCGTGCGAAATAGGCGCCGAAGTAGCCGCCCAGGATGCTGCCAATAATCATCAATATTGCCTGAGGCCAGTACACTACGTGTGGTGACGCGACAAACACGATCATTGCCACGCCGTTAGAAACTGTTGTCAGCCAGGACTTAAGCGCATTCATGCTGTTGATGTGATCCATGCCCAGCAATGCCAGCACGGCAAGGATGAGAATGCCAGCCCCGGCGCCGAAGTAGCCAAGGTAAAACGCGATAAACAGCTGGAGCCAAATTCCACGGCCGGTAGCGAACTCGCGCGGTTCGGAGTGCTTGGCCCGCTGCCGAACCCAACGTGTAATTCGTCCGCTCATTGCGAAAATCAGTGTGGCGATGAAAAGTAGCCACGGCACCAACCTCAGGAAGGTGGCTGACGGGGTTATCAGCAGAACATAAGCACCTAGGATGCCTCCGAGAATGCCGGTCACCGTCAGGGGCAGCAGCACACCGCGCGGCAGGCCGCGAAACTCATAGCGATAAGCCCAGACGCTGGCAGGTTGTCCCGGCCAAAGCGCCACAATGTTGGTGGCTGTGGCCGACACCGGCGGAAGGCCGACAAACAACAGGGTTGGAAACGAAATGAAGCTTCCCCCGCCGGCAACGGAATTGATGGCACCGGCAACAACGCCAGCGACGAATAGAAAGGTCCCTTGCGCTACGTGCATAGAAAAGGAAAGGCGATACTACCAGCCGGGGGAGACAGAGTACGAAGGAAACTACAGGGATACCCGGGAGTCGATGCTGGACGACGGGGCGGGCGAATCACCGGAGCGGAGCGTGGAGTTCACAGAATTGAATTTTGGGCTATGTGCCGCGAGTCGCGCTGGTGCGACGCGCTTCTCGGGGCAGGGCTTGTTACGGGACAATGATCCGGCTGGAGGGTTCATCCGTGAGTGCAATTGAGGGCTGGGAATCAAGAAAGTGGTTCCGCAGGAAATCCACGAACTGGCGTGAGCGGGGCCTCCCCGAGGTATGAAAACGGGCCAGACGGAGCGTGAACACAAGCGCTGCCAGCACCTCGCCATCCTTCAAAGCGCTATAACCGAGGTGCTCCTGCTCCAGCTCGCGAAATTCCTTCAGAAACTGGCGGAGTGCGTCGCTGATCGCTTGCTGCGCCAAGCCCGGCAGCGCCTCCTGATATACCAGACCCGAACCGACCAGCGTCTGGTAACTCCTCACCATGGTTGTCAGGGCGGTGATCACCTCGCGATCCGTCAGCTTACTGTCGGAGCGAGACAGCCTGGCGATGGTGTGCGAAATGCCCACGATCAAAGGTTCGCGGTCTCGCAGGAACTGTTCGGAAATTTCGACAGCAGGAAACAACTCCTCCGCCGGGATATCTTCCACCCGTCGCAGGTCTTCGTGTTGCCGAGCCTGCTGTAGATAGGGACACTCGGTAGGGCAGTCGAGGGTGACCTCTCTTTGTTCGCCACAGCATTGTGGGCAGATACGTCCGTGCACGGCCGGGCAGAAGCGTTTTTCCCTGCGAACACTGCATAGTACGCAACTCAAAGGAGGCACCTCGGTGGTCGGATTTCCCGGCCGGAGTTCTCATTATGACATTTCCCCCCTGCCAGAGGTGTGCCGAAGCCGCATGCGGAGCGGCCTTTCAAGCACAGCCTGTGGAAAACCCGCATAAAATCAGGCGAAAATGCTTCCCAGCTGGAATGAAGTTAGTATAAGATACGCACCAGCAGAGCATTCTTACTGCTCAAACCTTTAAGGAGGATTTGCCAATGGCAACAGGCATGACCAAGACCCAGCTCGTCCGCTACATGGCCGAGAAACATGAACTGAACAACAAACAGGCCGCTGCG
>CAZDYZ010000465.1:0-7128 GCA_964509525.1 uncultured Acidobacteriaceae bacterium | reverse complement strand
CGGCGAGCCGAGAACCCGATTCCCGGAGTCGCTTGTGCTGCTTCATCAGCTTTGCCCACTTGTACCTCGCCCTCTGATCTTCTTGTAACGCAACTCCCAGGGCTGCATCATGTTGCGAATCTGTATTGAGAGAGATCGATCACTCCGCAAAACTTGTGGAGCGAGTACATTTTCGGGAAGGTTAACGATTGGGAGTGGGTACTACTACCGATTTCCCGCAACCGGGCGTCTCCTCTATCATCTACTCATACGTATGGGGAACACATTTAAGACCGCATTACTGCTGACGGCATTAACTCTATTCCTACTGCTCCTGGGGCAATTCTTCGGTGGCGAACGAGGCATGGAGATGGCCCTTGGGTTTGCAGTAATCATGAATTTTGCTTCGTATTTTTTCAGCGATAAGATCGCGCTTGCGATGTACCGCGCGCAGCCGGCCACGCGTGAGCAGCTGCCGCGTGCCTACCAAGTGGTTGAGCGGCTTACTCAGAAGATGGGCATTCCGATGCCGAAAATCTACGTTATCCCGACCGACTCGCCCAATGCCTTTGCAACGGGCCGCAATCCGCAGCACGCCTCAGTTGCAGTTACGGAAGGGATTCTGAACCTGCTCAACGATGAAGAGCTTGAAGGTGTACTCGCGCACGAGCTTGGACACGTGAGGAACCGCGACATTCTCATCAGCTCGGTTGCGGCTACGCTCGCGGGTGCAATCACCCTACTGGCCCGCATGGGCTACTGGGCATCGCTGTTCCAAGGCATGGGAGGACGCGACGACCGCGACCGCGGCGGCGGCTTCGCGGGACTCTTAATGTTGATTCTCGCCCCGATTGCAGCCACTCTGATTCAGCTTGCGGTATCCCGTTCACGCGAATATCAGGCCGACGCTACCGGCGCCCAGCTTACCGGTAACCCGTACGCTTTGGCCAGTGCACTGAGGAAGCTGGACGCCTACTCGAAACGCATACCGATGCAGGCATCGCCTTCAACCGCTCATCTGTTTATCGTGGCACCTATGTTGGGCGGTGTCAGCTTCGCCAATCTCTTCTCGACCCATCCACCGATTGCCAAGCGCATCGAACGGCTAACCGGGCGTCCCGCCGAACTCGACTACTGAGGGGCACAGACGTGCTTGAAAGCGATCGGCTAGTCGCTGGCGACATGCCGGCTCACTCCGTCTTCCTGATCAAGAATCTAGTCCAGGCCGGACCTGCTTCTAGAACCGAAGCAACTCTTGACGGGGAGGGATGTCTCTAAGCAACACGACGGCCTACTCTGTCCCGTCTTGTCCGCGATGACATCTCCAAAGGAATTCAATCTGGTGCTGGCGTGTTCTAACGTGTCAGCGGATCGATCATCATTGACCCGGCCAACAACTTTCTCAGGAGGATGCCTGCACACCGTTGCTGCAGGTGGGGATCTGCTGGTGGCAAAACCTATACTCGCCCTTAGGGCCTCTCAAGATTCATAGCCCCTGCTGAAAACTCCAACCCATAAGGATCAGCCGTCTGTCCGAAAAAGTGCACTCTCTGACCTGACAAAAGCCGCCTAAGAAGTTTTGATTTCCTCGAACCATTTAACATTGAGCACCATTTGTATTATCCCACAATGTAAGACACACTTTCGGAACAACGAGTTGGGCTCAAGTGTCACCGAGTCCGCCCCCAGGTTTTGTGTTTTGCAGAAGCTACCAGCGCCAATCTCATTTGCAGTCGATGAAGAATTCTTAGCCGGCTGGGTACCCAAAAATATTATCGTCCCTGTTTTTCTTACACTTAGACAAAAAAGAAAGGCTCCCTTCTGTCACGATAGTAACCCGAAGCGTAAGCCACAGAAGTAGCAGTTTACAAACTGCGTCCGGCGATTGATAATAGTACTTGCTTCGTTCCTCAATACTAGGTCTGCAACTCTCGGGTAAATCGATATGTCCCACATTGTGGGAGGAGATAGAATCATGGAATCCGTCGCGATCCATCCTGCGGAAGTCAATCATGACGAGCGTATTTGGTTTTTTCCTGATAAATTCTGGCGCGCCACCAAGGACATGTCTCCGGAGCAGGTTGCGAGTTTGATGGAGGAGGTTGAGCGCTATGCTGCGGCGCATGACGTGCAGGCGCTCAGCAAGTACCCGTTCGTTTTTGTTGGAGATCCTTACAGCAAGAAGAGAAAACCTGTTACGGCTGCGTAACGAACTCCCAGGGGGTTCAGGAATGGGCCGGTGGTCGGACGGTGCGCTCTACTCTTTTCGACAGCGGACAAATTCTGATCGTCAGGCCACAGGTCGCTTCCAGTAGGTAGCGAGCGCGTGCCAGACGTTCACCCGCTGGGCTGAGGTTTTCCAGGCCTTTTCCATAGACGCTCAATGTTCCGTCTTGCTGCTCAACCGAGATGGTTGTGATCTTGCCGTCGTGCGCAGAATCAAACGCATTCGCCAGCCGGAGAATTCCCATCAAGGGCAGCAATTCTGAACGGCGCTTTGCACTTAGTCCGACAAAATAGGGGTCGCCGTTTTGTGGTAATCCGCCGCGGTGGTAACGTGCCACAGTAGCCACGCAGCGCAGTTCCTCATCGCTCCAGCCCAGCGGTGGCTGGAGTTTGCAAATCATTCGGTAGGCGCGCTTCAGATGTCCGTTGGTGCCTCTGCTGCGTCCCACTTCGTGAACGATGCCGGCAGCTTCCAGAATGCGCCTGTAGTCCGGCCGGCTTTTGAGAAGGCGGTGTTGCAACAATGCGTCGTACAGTTGCAGAGCAACACGCGTGACGTACACCGAATGGCCGACATCAGGATCCAGGAACGACGCCCAGGTTCGCAACTTCTCCATGGCCGCCTTCTCGAGAGACTGTCCACTTGGCAGTTCGGCGCGCCACGATTGCCACAAAGAATTCTTGCCTAGCATCTTCTTGCGGTAGAGATCCAGCCGTTTCTGTCGCTCCGCTGCAATCTTTTGTTGCCAGCTGTCTCGATCGTCGGCCTTGATCTGGGGATGCTCTCTGATGACGCGACTCAAAACGTCGAGATCATGCACCTCACCGAGAGCGTCCTGCAGATCCCGCAAGTCCGGCGCCCATTTCTCATGGCGTTGCGGCAGGAAGTTCTCCACCATATAACGAAATCTCTTGATGCCAATGCGCAGCTGATGGTAGCCAACCTGAGTGCGATTCCTTAGGGCCTGCCGATGCAGTGCGTGAGCCTCGATCCAACGCTCCAACGCAAGATGCTGAAACACCAGTCCTTCCAACGGCACTTTGCCGGTGCGTTTCGCCAGCTTCGCATTCAGCGCCGCCCATCGTTTGCGGTCGAAGTTTCGGAGCGCCTCCTGTGCGGTAGCCTTTAGCGCTAGTTCTTTAACACTCAACGTATGCAAAAGAGCGTGGCGAACCGGATCGTGAGCTTCGGAAAGGCGAGTCGTCCACTCCGACATCACTTGCGTGTCGCGCAGATCGCCGAGTGCGGCGAAAAGTGTTTTGCCCAGTTTCTTCATCTGCTTCCAGGCTGGCTCGGGATCGACAGACATAAAGCCATCCGCCATCGACCGGCAACGCCGAATGGCTACGCGCAGGTCGTGCACTGGATCGGGAGCGAAATCTTGGCTGGCCTTGTCACACTCTTCCAGCACGCGGTGGGCCCAATGGCTAAGGCCGGCTTTCTTTTGGTCGTGCGTGTTTGGGTCGGGCAACATGGAAAAGAGGCTCGCTACCATTTATACAGCCATTTACCGCTGGAAGAACAACAGAGATGATGGCACAAGAAATCAAAGACGGAAGGAACAAAGCTTAGTTGCGCCACCGCCCGCTATTCGCGGAGCGTAGCCCTGAGGCATCTTGGTTTGCGAATTAGTTGCGGTTGCTACACGGCTGTCAATGACACAGTGCGAGATCCGCCAGCGCGCATAATCGCTGGATCTTAAGGTTACGTGACGCGGCTCAAAACCCTAGGCCGTCAAAATACAATTTTCTGTTTTACAGATACACGCGTTCCGCACGTCGCAGGTTGCGATAACGCTCGAACACTTTGCGGTCGCTTTCGAAGCCAAGCATGGACTTGATTGAGCTGCCACGGAAGGTATGCGAGAGCATCCTCCACCAGTTGCGAAGGACAAACAACGGCTCATGTGCAATGACTGCTGGTATGTGCCGGGTTTTCATCCAGCGCTCGGCGCGCCATCGTTCGTACTCGATCTCCTCGGGATGAAGGTGCCGTGTGGCGACCACAGCGGTTGTACCGTCATACTCTTCCATGTTCTCGATGGCGATCAGGTTTTGGGCACGAAAGTCCTTGGTCATCGGCGTACCAGGATACGGGGTTGGATGCTGGATGTAGGGCCAGTCCACGTACTTGCTGGCGAACTCGAGGTTGGTCCTGATGGATTCGCGCGTGTCCTCGGGGTTGCCAACGATCAATCCTCCAACTACGTACATCTTGTTTTTGTGCAAGAAATCGATGGCGCGCAGTGTCGCGTTACAGGTGTGGCGTCCGTTTTCTCGGAATTCGTTCTTCTTTACAGCTTTCAAGAACCGCAAGTCATCTTCAATAATGTTCTCGATGCCCAGAAAGACATAACGAAAACCAGCTTGCTTCATGAGCGGCGCCAACGTTTCACCGTGCATGGCAATGGGCGATGTCATTGCTTGCACGGTGTAGACGATGTCGTTCAAGCCGGCGTCAATGATAGCGCGGCACAACGCCTCAAAGCGATGAATGTTGAGTGAGATGTTGTCGTCAACAATGAAAATTGCGCGTGCGCCGTGCCTCCTGGCATCACAAATATCGGCGATCACACGATCGAAGGAGTAGGTGTGAAAATTGCGGCCGCGCATCTCAATGATCGAGCAGAAGCCGCAGTCGAACGTGCATCCACGTGACGTCTCGACGACGTCCACCTGTCGCCCCATCATCGTGTAACCACTCAATACGCGCGCACCACGCTTTGGCAGGCGGATTTCGTTCCCCTCCAGGCTGTGAACCGGCCGCGGAGGATTCTGATGCCAGCCGCCATCTGCCCGATACGACAGGCCCTGGATTTTCTCGAGGCCCGAACCGCTCTCGATCGCCCGCAACAACTCGCGAAACGTGATCTCGCCTTCGCCGCGCACAATGTAATCAATGCCGTTCTCCCGTTCCATATACGCGTCTGGGGCGAGGCTCGGATCATATCCGCCCACCACTACGCGCACACCGGGTTGGAGCGAGTGTACGATTTCGATGAGCCGCATCGCCGTTTTGCGCTGAAAGGTCATAATCGACAGGCCGATTACGTCTGGCTTTGTCTCGCGCATCAGTCGTTCAACGGTTTCGCGCACCGTTTGCTGCACCAGGATCAGGTCGGCCACGGCGACTTGGTGATGCGCATCGACATTTCCGGCCAGCGAACACAGCGCCCCATTTGGCATACGCACAGCCAAAGTCGGCATGTGCTCGAAGGAGTCGGGCATGGACAGAAGAAGAAGATTCACCGCGTTGCTCTAATGGCCGCTACCCTCGGCCATCCTGTTGGGCTACATCCTACACCGAAATGGCGGCTAGGTCCGCAGACGGATTGTTATACTTCTCCGCTAGAGGAAGAGACTCGATTCGCCGATCCACATCTTGTTACTGAGCCGAATTCTAAAGCCCGGTGCTGCTTTCCCGTTTAGTTGGGTCAGGGCCTCAAGATAAGGCCCGACAAAACGCGCGCCCGCAGGAAGCTTGGAATACAGTCTCGGAAGCCATCTCAAGGCACGCTCCGCAGAGCGTTGCTCCCGCTTGTTGTACGGCAAGTGAAATTCTTCGCGCAGACGCGAAGGCAGCAGATGTGTCGTCAGGGTCCGATACCAGAATGGCGGTCGCAGCCATGTTCCAGCCCCGGATTGGAGCTCTCGTGCTATGTCGCGTCCCGCACTGCTTACGACCAGCGTGTTCGACTGCAGCATGGATTCAAAATACGCCCTGAACTCTTCTAAGCTTGAGGGTAACTGCTCCCGCGCGATGCCGAAAACTGCCGCCGTGGTCCGACTCTGTGCGTAATACTGCCGCCTTTCCGCCGCTGTCAAAGGCGGCAGCACAAGTTCGTATGCCAATAGCGCACTATCCACCAAAGTTGCGAAAACCCAGCGCAAAGCGGCAACATCGTTGGCATAGTATTCAGAACCCTGCGCAAACGGCCCGGACGTCTGTGGCATTTTGCCGCGAATGCCGCTATGCCGCCGATGCAATTGACGTGCTGCCTCAAGAGCTTGGTCGAGTGTGCCGAACACTATAGTGAACATCACACGACAGGTCTGATGAAAGCGGCGTATGGGATCGTGCAGCGTTGTGGAATGCTCCGCTATCGCGGCCGCAACCCAAGGATGGGCCAATTGCAGGAGCGTGGCGCGTCCTGCCGCAAGAAAGAGAGCCGACTCACGATTGATTTTCCAACTAACCGAACCTGGGCCGAAGATTCCTTCCGAATTTCCGGTGGCAGAGTTCTTGACTTCGCGGAGCAAGCGTTCCAGGTCGGCTGGCGAGATTGTACTTGGACCGCGGATTGGCATATTGCTTGTAATGGTAGCTCTACCATCGTGAAATTCTGCACGGATCTCGCAGACATGCTCTCTAGGGCCACCTCGTGGTCCAATGGATGGGTGTTCACCTGTGTTCCTCGGCGTCAGTTTTTATTCCTCAGCCGGTCCAAGACGCGTTACCATATCGCGGGCTCGTCACTCTTTTGGGTGATAGCAGTCACAGCAAGAATGCCAGCGCAGGGCTCAAATAAGAACAGAAACGAACTAGATATGTTCGCCTGTTCTCCATCCGCGAACAATTCCAATTCAGTACATTTCAAGAGCATATTTATAAGGTTCGAGGAGGACCTCCATGAGTGTAACTACCACCTCGCCCGGCATTAAGACCCCGGGCAACTACATCAATGATGTGATGACCTTGGTGAAGGCCAAGAACCCGGCCGAACCTGAGTTTCACCAGGCAGTGCAGGAAGTGTTCGATTCGCTTCGCCTCGTGCTCGAGAGGCATCCAGAATACATTTCGGCGAAAATCCTTGAGCGGGTCGTGGAGCCTGAGCGCGTCATCATGTTTCGCGTTCCATGGTTTGATGACCAGGGTGCCGTGCAGATCAATCGCGGCTTCCGTATCGAGATGAACAGCGCGAT
>CAZDYZ010000464.1:0-2142 GCA_964509525.1 uncultured Acidobacteriaceae bacterium | reverse complement strand
GAGCCCGCGGGTTTGTGGATCGATGCGGGGCAAACGCTGTACGTGGCGGATACGAAGAACAAGCGGGTGCAGGAGTTCCAAATCGAGACGCGGTGACTGATGGTGCGGGACTCGATTCCCAAAACGGGACGAGGAGGTACCCCCGGTTTTGTGCAGATTTATCAAAAGAAAGGAGATGTTCGCGCACGGATTTGCAGATCTGTGAAAAGAAAGCGCTTGTTTGGCGCCGCGTTGATGTGATGGCGGACACAATGGGAAGACCCCACCCCCACCTATTTTTGTATCAAGCGGAAACAAAGGAGTTACGGGAAAGTGGCCCCTCGGACCTCGAGGCGAGCGGACAGAGACAGACCTTTCCCTGAGCATAACGGCACCATCATAGCAGGCTGTTTACCAAATGTCAATAAGTACTTTATGGGTATTCTATTCGAATACGGAATTGGGTGATACAGAATCGCCGGCGCTGAAACCGTAGCCGGCTGGGAGAAGAAAATGGATGACATACGGCACACATTGGACGGTCTCAACAGCGCCTGGCGCGAGAGGCGATTCGAAGAGCTGGCCCGGTTCTTTGACCCGGACATTGTCATGAAGGGTCCCGGCCTAAAGGAACTCGCGCGGGGGCGGCAAGCACTGGTGCAGAGCTATGCGGACTTCATGGCGCGGTCCAGGATCGTGGAATACGCGGAATCAGATCACTCCACGCAGGCTTGGGGGGACATCGCGGCGGTCACGTACAATTGGACTATAACTTATGAACAAAAAGGAGAGACAAAACGCGAATCCGGGCAGGATATGTTTGTCTTAGTTTGCCGTGATGGGCACTGGGTTGCGGTTCTGAGGGTGATGCTGTTCTAAGTACAACGGGCGACATGGGACCCAGGCGAAATTGCGAGTGTCGTTGCAACTAAATTCGGTTCATAGCGTCTTGATACCTGAGCCGGGGTGGAAGTGGGTGCCCTTACAGCCGAATTGCGCCCGAGGAGAATTGACGCATGAAGACGAACCATATAGCAGCACGGCCGGTCCTGAGCCGCTGGAAATTCAAAGGATGGATTACTTGCGGCACAGCTCTGCTGGCTTTTGCCGCCGGGTCGCTGTTGACGGCCCGACTAATGCGGGTGAATCAAGTGAAGGCGGACGGTAATCGGGTCTTCGAATTGATGGTTTATCATGTGGAGCCCGGCCAAGTGCCGGCGCTGGAATCGATATTTCGCGACGTCTCCAAGCTACAGAGCAAATACAATCTGAACGTCGTAGGCTATTGGGTACCCAACGAGGATTCCGCTTGGAAAAACACATTCGTGTACCTTGTCGCGCACGGCAGCCAAGAGGAAGGGGAAGCGAATTGGCGCGCGCTCCATGCCGACCCGGCGTTTGCGCCTTACCGGAAATCCGCGGAGCCGTTGATCGAGAAAGAAAATGAGCGCTACAACGTTGAGGAAATATACATGCGCCCGACCGACTATTCGGCAATGAAGTAGCGGAAGTGGAGCAGTTCACGGGTATGAACGCACTGCGGAATTGCGCTCTCGTCTGTGGTCTTCTGTTCGTTCCTCAACTTACGCCCGCACAGCGGGACGCGTGGATGGCTACCTGGACGGCCGCCCCAGAGCCAGCAGAACCCAATGCCAAGGAGCCGGTCCTGAATCTTGAGGACCAAACGGTGAGAGAGCGCGTGCGCCTATCGATTGGCGGGGCTCAGCTGCGCATTCGGCTGTCAAACGAATACGGCTCCTCACCGCTGGTTGTGGGTTCAGTCACCGTGGCGATGCCGAACGATCCAGCGAGCGTCCGAGCAGGTTCGATCCAGGCCGTCACGTTTGGGGGACGCAATTCGATCACGATCCCTGTGGGAGCGCCGGCCCTGAGTGATCCAGTGGCCTTTCCCGTGGTTTACGGAACAGAGATCAGCGTAAGCCTGTACTTCCCGAAACGCGTGGCGACGTCGACGTGGCACCAACTGGCCCGGAAGCGCGCGGTGATTTCGGAACGCGGCGATCATAGTCATGAGGAGAAAATCCAAGGTGGAACCGAATGTTTGAGCTGGATATTGGTGAGCGCGGTGCTTGTGCCGGCTGAGCCGTCCCAGCACGTGGTGGTGGCGTTCGGCGACTCGATCGTAGATGGCGACGAGTCCAC
>CAZDYZ010000463.1:0-20975 GCA_964509525.1 uncultured Acidobacteriaceae bacterium | reverse complement strand
AAGCCTGGCGGGCACATGGTGATACCGGTGGGTACTACCGCCGAGGCACAGAAGCTGTTGCTGGTGACGAAAGGCAGCGAGGGTCCACACGACATCCAAGTCCAGGAGATGATGGACGTGCGGTTTGTGCCGCTGGTGCGCAGCCGCCAATAACGACGGGTTTCCATAACTGGTGCCCTGAATAGCGAGACGTGGACGATATATCGCGGGACCTGAAATACAAAATTACGGGAGTCACGAATCTAGCGAAACATCGATGGGACGTTTAGATACGTCGATTGAGGAGGTCGCAACACTCCTTCCCAATAGTGCGGCGAAGATGCTGGCGCGGCGCCTCCCGCGAACACATACCCGTCTCGGGCGGCGACGCCAACGACGAGTACGACACGAGTCACTGATAGTCAGGGCAGGGAAGACGGACTGCCGGTGCAACACCGTCGGTTGGTACAACTTTCTCGAGAATCTTGCGTCGGGCCGACAGCGGTTCCCGCCGTAGATCTTTACCGTTGGTATAGAGGCAATCGAAAACAGCGTAAAAGGCTCCGTCCTTATTCTGTTGCAGAAGTTGAAACCGGGAAACGTTCCGGTCAAAGACGACTACCCCCCATCGAGTAGGAGGGAAGGCAAACGATGGGAAACTACAGAATAGGGTTCGTCGAGAGTAATGTTGGTGTCGGAGCTGAATGCGTCACGATGTTTGATGAGCAACCACGCGAAGCGGCTCTTACTGGAACCAAATCCGCGGGTGTACACCAGCACCCATGAGCCCTCCAAGTTTTTCCCGTGAAGCGTGAACTTCAGATTGCCTTTGCGCAACGCCGCGTCCACGTCTGGCACCTCGGGTTCCCAAGTACCGTGGTCCGAAATCATGACGGTTCCGCCTCCGTATTCGACAGCGGGGATCACACCTTCGAAGTTGGCATACTCGACTGGACGGTCTTCAACCTTCCTCGCGAGGCGCTTAACTGAGGGATCGAGGGTTGGCGCCTTAGACGCCGTCCAAGACAGGAGAGCGCCGTTCCATTCCAGGCGAAGGTCATAGCGTAGTTGGGTAGCACGGTGCTGCTGAACTACATAGATCAGCGCGGAATATTCTTGCTGTGCGGCAGGATCTTCGCCGCAGGGCTCGGTGACACTTTGAAGTCCCGTTTGGTCGATATTCGCGTAGCGGCATGGGCGCTTGGATCAACAATATAGACCAAGTCTCGCTATCGGTGTTCTTGGACTCGCCGCACGTTTCACTCAAACATGGCATAGTGTCTCCGGTGTGGCGAAAGCTGATCTGCCAAGCATTCCTCGACGAGAAGAAGGGCTCCGCAGGTCTCGTTAGCAATTGCACTGGGCTTGAACATCGTGGTGCTAATGAACACCAGGATCAGTTTGTGGAATTGCTGGATTTCGCCGGACTGAGCAACAGCTCGCGAGAACGCAAGCCCTAATCGCAACTTCATGGGACGAGGAGAGGCCCTCGTGCCTCAAGTGCTGGAGGTGCTTTGGGAATATAACTGAGCCCCGAGAGGGGCCGAGGACCAGACCATGAAGAAGAAGCGCTATTTCGTAGAGCAGATCGTTGGGTACCGAGGCCGATACTTGCTTTGCCCGATATCCGCCAGCTTTTGGTTCAGGGGAGCACACACTTATCGGCCATTGACAAGGCCCGAATTGGGCGCAGAATGACTTCTTCGTGTCATGCCTAGTGGAGACGAGGAGAGGCGGAAATAGATGTCAAGAAAAAGAGCTGCGAAAGACAAGTCCAAAAAGAAATCACACAAACACAAGCATCACAAGAAAGACCACAACGACAAAGGGTGGAAGAAAGGCCACAAGAAGGACCATTCGGCGAAGAAGCACAAAGAACATGGGTCCACGGAGGCCCCCACGGGTGCCGCTTCGAAGAAAGGTCTAAAGAGGACAGGCAACAGAGGCGGCCAACCGGCCGACCCCACCGCGTGCGCCGAACATGGGGTGTGGACCGACGTAACGCAGGTGAAGCACCCGCCGGCAAACCACCAACCGCTCCAGTTCAGCAGCGTTGATCCCGACGAGAACCAGCGCATTCTGTCGTCAGGCAAGATGAGCTTTGCCATGGTGGGTTGTTCCGGCGATCCCATGACTGGAACCAATACTCAGGCCGTCGGCGCTGCAATCTCGGCCGATAAAGACCTTTCGTTCTTCTACCACCTCGGCGACATGATCTATACCATCTCAGGCAGCGACACGGAGGGAAGTGAGCCGGTCAAGCCCTATTCGCATGCTCTCTGGGACAACCAGCTGTTCGGTCCCTTTGCGAAGTTTCCCAAGAAGATCTTCGCCATCGCTGGCAATCATGATGGCAAGTACAAAGAAAAGATCCAGGCACTGACAGATTATTTTCGGTTTTTCTGCGCCGACAGTGTGAAAGGACCTACAGGGTCCAAGCACAGGCGGCAGATGACCCAACCTTACATCTACTGGAGGCTGGACACTCCCTACGCGCACATCATCGGTTTGTACTCGAACATTGCCAATGGTGGTATTTTGGACAAACCGAGCCAGTACACAACTGCCAACTTCGCCGATGGACCGCAATATAAGTGGCTGGTCAAGCAACTGAAGGCCGTGGCCGCGATGAACAAGACAGCCGGAGAGCAGAGGAAGGCTGTACTGCTGACCGTACACTATCCTCCCTATTCGGGTGCAACTAACTTCAATGTTCGAGGAGACCCGTCGAAGGGCGGGCCGGCCGCCAAAGGAAAGCGCCCGGTGCAACTTAATAATTACGATGTGCCCTGCTTGGCGGTGGCATTACAACAGGCGTTCAAAGATAGTGAGCAGCGTCCGGACGCAATATTCTCGGCCCATGCCCATCTTTACCAGCGGCTGAATTACAAGTTTGCCGACGGCGCGATGATGCCGTGCCTCGTTGTGGGATGTGGGGGACACTCGCCGATGGAAGAGCTCTTTCAAGCCTGTGATGGAACATCGCAGAAGGCGCACAAGCCGCCTTTCCCGGCGGTGAAGCCGAGTGCGTTCGAGTTTCCCCAAGGTGACTCGACCGAGGTTGAGTCGTTCGATGACAGAAAGACCGAAGGTCTTTTCGGCTATTTGAAGGTCACACTTGACGCCAAGGCACACACGTTGACTTGTCAGTTCATGGCTGTGAAAAATGGAAAGGCCATCGGGCTTGATGCGCAAACGACCTCAATGTAGGTCGCGAATGCAGCGCTGCAAAGCCTCGAGCTGAGCCGTTCGCTCAAAAACTTCGAGTTTGTCGGGACCCAGAATAGAGGAAGTGCTGTCGACTCCACGTGCGCGCTGGCAGCGTGGAGAGAGGTGATTGGTTCCCATTCGGCGCTAGTGCGTCGACCATATGATTGTGTTTGATGAAGGCTCCCTCCGTCGAAGTCTCGCTGGCTATTTCCGATTACTATCACCGAGCCAGAAACCACCTTGGGCTAGGGAAAGACTCGCCGGAGCCACGCCCGATTCAAGCGCCCGAAACGGGCCGGTCGTGGCGATACCTCAGGTGGAGGGAGTGGGCTGGACGATATTTGTCTGGGCCAGGATCGTCGTCTGCATAACAGCTTTCGCCAGCGGGACGGGATCTGTTATGCAGTTGAAGAAGTAAGCCGCATTTCCTTCCTAAGAATATCGGCCCGATGACTCTGGGAAGTTCGTGCCGTGCCGCGTGAGTCTTATCCCCGCCAGGCCCGCCTAATATCTACATCTTCGCTGGGGCACTTGCGCTGGCGAGGCACTGCCATTCGCCGCTCGGCATCTTCATCCACGTATCCACCCACCGTTCGTGGGCATCCACCGGCTTGCCGTCGCCGTCAGTGCCCTTACCGCGCCATGCGCCGGTTGCGATTGCGGTGTTCCCAAACGCGATCACTTTCACATCACTGATCTCATTAATCTCCCACGTGCCTTTCTTGGTCATTTCCAGTGTTTGCGACTTGTTGAGCATCGTGCCATCGCTGTACAGGGTGACAAAGTTGTCAGCCAATAGCGGAGCCACCCCGTCCGCATTGCTTGCTTTCCCGGCCGCTGTCCATTGCTGCTCCAAGCTAGCAATTGCCTTCTCCACACCCCCACTCATCTGCGCCTGAACGGCCAGCGCCATCAGCACCACAGCGGTGCACATCAGTGTTCGTTTCATGCAGTTGTTGCCTCCTCTGTTTGGATTCTCGGCTTGATCTTGCCAGGCTGCTCTGAGCAGGGATTTCCAAGCTAGCCTTGTAAGCAGCGGCCATTATACCCGGGCCAAGGCTACGGTGGTCACTACAGGAGACCCCGGTCCAGAATGCTAAACACGGAAGGCGCACTGGACCAGGGTCGCAGTTTACGAGAGCCACAGGCGACGCCACCGCCACCGTCGCCAACTTTGTACAGATCACATTATCTCGGTCTGCAGCCAACTATGCATTTGAACAGCAACCGGTTGCAGCCGCGTGCGCTGTTCTTCGGTCACCGGAAACGGATAGTTGAAGAGCCGTGGGTAGCGGCTGGAGACGGTCATCACAACGTAGGTGAGGACGGCGACCCTGGAAGGTAACCACATGGTCGCCTTGGGACCAACGCTGTTGGAGCCCGAGATGGGTTGGTGCCTGAGCCGGTAGTTGCGGCCCGGAGACGAAGACGTTGCCAACCGTAGCCGCGAGTCCGAGCATCGCAAGGCGCTCGCAGAGATGCATGCCGAGCCTCCGCCACTTTCTTCCATTAGAAACTGTGCCTCGCCAAAATTTAATGTGACTCGAAGTGCGTTTCGCGGACGCCAAGCGGCCCATCGACACAGATCGTAGTTTTCGAGAGGCACAGAGGTACGCGCATACAATAACGTCATGAAAAACCTGAATAATCGAGTTGCTCTTGTGACTGGCGGCAGTCGGGGAATCGGAGCCGCAATTGCTATCGCCTTGGCTCGGGCTGGTGCCGATGTCGCCGTGAACTACCGTGAACGAGCCGACGCCGCAAATGCGGTCTGTGGCGAAATCAAAGGCATCGGAAGGAAGGCAATTGCAGTTCAGGCCGATGTATCGGTCGCCGCTGACGTGAAGCGGATGGTTACAGAAGTTGAAGCGCAACTCGGTGGGATCGACATCGTCGTTAACAATGCAGGAGTTGCCCATCCGCGCAAGCTGGACCAGATCACGGAGTCGGAATGGGACGAAGTGCTGACCGTCAATCTCAAGTCGGTGTTCTTGGTTACTCAGGCGGTGATCAGCGGTATGAGGCAAAGAAAATGGGGTCGCATCATCAATATGTCGTCAGTCGCCGCACAGACGGGCGGGGCGGTGGGGGCGCACTATGCCGCGTCCAAAGCAGGGATTATCGGACTGACTCACTCCTGTGCCTCGTCGTTTGTCAAAGACGGCATTACCGCGAACGCGATTGCTCCTGCGTTGATTGAGACGGATATGGTGACCAACAATCCGAACGCAAGTTCTGCTCTTATTCCAATGGGGCGCTTCGGCTCGGTGGATGACATCGCATTGGTAGCTGTAATGCTCGCTGCAAACGACTACATGACGGGGCAGACCGTTTCAGTCAATGGCGGCTGGCATATGAGCTAAGTTAGTGCCATTAAGACTAAAAACGAGTTTCCGAGTCACACTGGGTACGCTGAAGGCAGATCTTACGCGCACTCAAGTCAGGCCTGAGATTTGGACCGATTCTAGAAGCTACGGCAGACTGAGCAACGGCACTCAGAGTCTCGGGTTGATTTTTTTATGCGGCACCGTTGTAACCTCGAGCGGAGGAATTGTTGCACGAACGATAGTTCGCTGATTGTGGTTTGCACTACCTCAGGCTGCGACCTGTTGATTGGGATCTGCGGTAGTACTACTGGTTATTTTGCTGAGCCTTGTCTGGCAGTGACATAATGCAGGACATAATGATAATGACAAGTATGAGGGTTTGGTAGACGTCCACATGCTTTACTTAGACCAAAAAGCTCAAACAACAGATGAGCGGGTTGTGGACTAGGCTGTCGCGCGGAGCCTTGGGAACGAAGCTCATCGAGCACTGCGCTCGGAGGGTCTGTTGCAGCAAGGAAGCCGGATTTGAAGTGAACTGGCATGTCGCTTCCTGCTGGTTAAATGGAGGGTGATGGAAAGCACCACAATTTATGTCTTGCTGGTTATCTTTGTTGCCACACTGATTCGTTCTGCCTTTGGATTTGGCGAAGCGCTCATTGCTGTCCCTCTTCTCTCGCTACGTATTGCGGTCAATGTTGCTGCTCCCCTGGCCGTACTGGTCTCGATCACCGTGGCTGCAGTCATCCTTGCGCAAGACTGGCAGAAGGTCCACCTGCGCAGCACGGGATGGCTGGTGCTTTCTACGCTGTTTGGAATACCACTGGGTTTAGTGCTCCTGACGTCTGCCAACCATCGACTGGTCAAAGCTGTCTTAGGTATCGTCATCATGGCTTTCTCAGCCTATGCACTCGTTGGTCGCAGACCGCCGATGCTACACACCGACAGTCGGACATGGCTATTGGGGTGCGGCTTCGTCGGTGGCATTCTGGGCGGGGCTTACGGCATGAATGGCCCACCGCTGGCTATCTACGGCGCCATGCGTCGCTGGTCTGCAGAGCATTTCAGGGCCACTTTGCAGGGATATTTCTTGCCAGCGAGTCTTATTGGCATGGGAGGCTATTGGCTAGCGGGTTTGTGGACTCCCGTCGTAACCCATTACTACCTGTTGTCGTTAACGCTCGTCTTGCCTGCGATCATGATCGGCCGAATCATCAACCGTCGCATTCGCGGAGAAAGCTTTCTTAGATATGTTCACGTTGGTCTGGTATTGACCGGGGCAGCCCTAACGGGGCAAGCGATTCAACGCTAGATTATTAGATTAGACTTCATGTGCAGCAAAGCTTCTTGCACTCCACGGGTGTTACCCTCCTCCTCGTTACTACTGGCTTCGTCGCCGCCGTCTCGTCTTCCCACGCTTTAAGATAACTAGGAACTTACTATGTGGAGAGGGTTAAACACAAAGTACCCGTACCGCCGAGGACATGCATACGCTTTGAAATTCTTCCTTTTGTGGTTCGGCCTTTACTGGCTTGTCCACTGATCGCGGATTCCAAGTCGGCTAGTGGCTGTATTACAGGCCCTGCAAGCGAGGTGAGGCATGGTTCTGACCTCTTAATCCCGGGTAACACGGCTCGCGCTCAGAGGAAGGTGCTATTCGCTCTCCACCCGAGTATCCGGAAACTGGACCGAAGAGTTAGCTTGAACGTTGCCGTGACGAAGGCCCAGGATGCCCCAACGTGGTTAATGATGACGAGCACAAGATCGTCATGCCACTGGTCCTGATGGCCTTGGGGGGTGGAAGCAGAACAGCCAGGACTGAGTTTTGATGAGTGTGGGTCCCGAAAAACTCGAAGTGTCTAAAAACTGATCCCAAAGTAGAAGTGCCAGGTATTGATGAAAAAGACGTCAAGGTCGAGGTCGAGAACAACATACTGACTGTGCGCGGCGAACGCAAACTCGAAAAGGACATCAAGGGGGGGAACTTTCGTCGCAAGGAACGCCACTACGGAGCCTTCTCCCGTTCATTCACCCTTCCCACAATCTTAGACCCGGACAAGATTGAAGGCAATTACGCCCCCGCCGTGCTAACCATTGACATGCGAACTGTGCAGAAGCCAAGGCAAAACAAATCAAAGTGAACGTGCCGAAGCCGTTGAAGGGCCGCATAGCTCAAGAAGGGAGGGCGAAACCGCTTTTCCTTCTTTCCTCCGTCCGGTCAACTTTAGTACAGCCCACCCTTCTTAAACGGGAATTGAATGGTTGGAACGAAGCACTAGGCACGGCCCCCCGACCGCCGCGGCGAAACGCCGGCTTGACCTGAAGCTGCTTTAGGACTTCCTTTTCTGCGGATTCTTTTGTGACGTTGTGAGAAGCTGTAAGAGATAATCTTGTAAGTGGAGAGCGTCATGTCTCGGAATTCAAAAGAAGAGAGCAAGCTGCTTCCTCCCGCAATGCTCATGTTCTTGGTGCTGACGGTATCAGCCACTGGACAGGCCAGGATGCCTGCTGGACACGCTCCGCAGCGAATGGCCTTCTTGCAGTACATGTCGGGTGAAGTGTCGGTCGCGCCGAGTGCAACCAACGAGTGGACTGCAGCAAGACTGAATCAGCCCCTGACGCCATCGGAGTACGTGTGGACGACGACGAACTCCCGAGCGGAAATCAATGTTGGCGATGGGTTCATCCGCATGAATTCTGAGGCGAGCTTGACGCTTGTTGCCATTAACCTCAGCAACGTGCAAGTGAGCGTTAATCAGGGAGAAATTAGCATGACTGTTTTACGCCTGATTCCGGGAGAGATTTACGAGATCGATACTCCTAACGCCACATTGACGGTAACAAAGACGGGTGTCTACCGCGTCGTGGTCAAACCCGCCGAGCAGCAGACCTTGGTCACCACGCGCAAAGGCTGCATTGTGGCGACGGGTCGTGGGCCCGCGGTCACGATAAATTCCGGGCAGCAGGTGACTCTTCTAAATGACACCTCATTACAGCACAGCGCACAGAAGGCGCCTCCTCCAGACGGGTTCGAAGATTGGGCCAGCGTTCGCGACAAGAGACTGGGAGCTAGCCGACCGCCTTTTGGAGTTGTAGTTGGATACGGACCGTGGCCTTACGGGGCAGTAGCAGTCCCCGGCCCACCGCTCCCTCCACCATACTAGTTTCCTGGCAGCGCGGATAGGGAAGTCCGGGGGCGAGTCACTCAGCAGGATCAGCCAACGCGAAAAGTGCGACTACTGTGCTGCTTCTCGCTGCGATTGCACCACCGACGTCGCGCTAGTATTCGCGAAAGGGAGATCCGCAGCGTACATCACAAGTTTCAGTTCCTGCGGTAAGAGATTGCTGTATCGACCTGAGTCGATTTCGCAGCCAACGCCGCAGCCACGAACACTTCGAATGAAATGGCCGACAATCGCCGGGCCAATGTCCATAGCACGCATGGCAGCAGCGACATCTCTTGCATGTTGTGCCATGCCATACGCAGAGTGCGGCTCGTCAGAGTCGCCACGACCGCGAGGATAGAGAGCCAGCAGAGCTCGACGACCAGCAATGCACTCTGCAAGGCCAACGAGAGTCATGTAGGACGCGGTCAGGCCGTGGAGAGCCACACCCGGAGTTCCATAACCCGGCCAGTATCCGAAAGCCGACTCCACTCCGTCGCCTCGCACTCTACCTTGAGCTTCGCGGAAAGCCTTGCAACCGATCCAGTGTTTGACCGAATCCCTAGTTTTGCCTCCCACGCACAATGCCTAATCCACTTATGACCTCGATGGCCCGCTTGTTTACTAACGGGGCATTCAAAATTGGCGGGAATGCGTAGCTGCGGTCCCAAGTCTTCGGCTTGGATTGCGGTTCGCTGAAGTGACTCTCATGCAGTTTTTCCGCCGGGAGCGGACAACCTTCTTATCGACTTTGGACAGCGTGTTCTGAATTGGGGACCTTGGCTGTCAAAACCAATCCAAAGTGGCCCAGTAGAGCGCTAGCTGGCACTTGGATGGTGCCGTTGCTGACCGTGTACCACGCTCCAGTCAGTTGGTCAATGAGCTTCGTTCCATCGGGTATGCTTAATTGGTAGGCAGAAATAGTGGTGGAGTGCCCCACTGTATCATTGTTTAGGACTACAATTGCCCAGCTATCAAAATCCCACCTCCCATAGCTGTACAACTTGTCTGCGTCGTCAATTAAAAGAGTTTTGAATGATCCATCTCTAAAGGCGCTGATCTGCTTACGCACGACAATTAGCGTCTTATAAAGCTGCAGCAGATTTTGATTCCAGGTGCTGCTATTCCAGTTGAAGGTCCGCCGATTATCCGGGTCGTTGTTGCCAGTCAATCCGACCTCATCGCCATAGTAGATGGCTGGCGAACCCACATACGTCATTTGAAATATAATGGCGAGTTTCATCTTCCACTCGTCCCCGCCGGCGCGCCAGAGGAAGCGTGCAGTATCGTGTGTGCTCAGTGAGTTCATCATGGCCAATTGAGTTGGCCTGGGGTAATCTGCTTGCGTTCCTCGCAGCCACTGATCGAAGCTACTTACGCTCAGACACTGCCCTGCCTCTTCGCCATGTACGTTCTGGCAATTGATCCATTTGGATACAGGAATGTTGAATCCGTTATAGTTCATCACGGCGTCCCATTCTTTGCCGTTCATCCACGCATTAGCGTTTTGCCACTGCTCCCCCAGCATCAGCGCTTCAGAACTAATGGCTTTCACATAGGGACGAATCTGCTGCCAGATCGCGTGATCGTCGGTCCCGCCGCAATCGGCCGCATCGGGTTCGCTGCTGATGGTAACCAGGTTGTCAGCCACGTCGTAGCGCCATCCATCGGCTCTGTACGGAGGTTTCAAATAGGTTTGCATCACGGAATCGCTTCGACGGTACAGATCGTCCCGTAAGGCCGGGGAGCCATACGTTAACTTAGGCAGGCTCGCATAGCCTCCCCAATCGCAATACACTCCAGGCCAATTCAAGAACACGTAGCGGTCGGACCAAATACTGCTCTTGGTCTCTGCGGCGCCGTCGGTCGGGTACAAGTGTTGCTGGTCGAACCACTGGTGAAAGGTGCTTGTGTGGTTAAAGACGCCATCCAGTAACACCGACATGCGAGAGCTGCTGCTCGTGTGGGCCGTGTCGATCAGCTTTTGCAGGTCCGCATTCGATCCAAAGTGCGGGTCCACGGTCATGTAATCCTGCGTGTCATATTTGTGGTTGCTCGGCGATTGAAAGACAGGATTTAGATAGAGTGCGGTTACTCCCAGCGTGCCTTTCAGATAGGGATCAATTTTCGCCGTAATGCCGGCCAGGTCCCCACCAAAAAAATCGTCGCCGAAGCCTGGGTTCTCCGGTAACTCGGACCAGGAATTATGCTGATAAGCGCAGCGACCGAAATATACGTAGCTGCCTTGTGGGCATTGCCCACTCACCGGCAGCACCGGAGAACTCGACTTGAACGGTACGTTATTACTCGGGTTGCCGTCGTTGAAGCGATCCGGGAAGATCTGGTAATAGATCGCTTCCTTGGCCCAGAGTGGCGTATGGAATCCGGGAACGATCCAGAAGTCTCCGGCCGAAGGCTCGGCCCCAGTAATGCCGCCTGCATTCAGCCAGGCGGTCGCTGTTCCGTCATTGATTTGGAAGCGATAATATTTGATCGATGCGGAAGCCGGCACGGTGCCTTGCCAGAAGTCGAATCTGCCCGTCGCATCATTCTTCGCCCAACTCAGGGGAATCCAGTGAAAGGAATTATCGGCTGTATCGAAGTATTTGACGTTGGCCGATGTTATATCCCCTTTGAACACGCGCAGCGTTAGCACGACAGGCGTCGCACTGCTTGGTTCCGTTGGACTCATGTACAGGGGACCCTGATCGGAAAATAAGCCGTCCCATTCAACATTGTTGTCGTTGCTGGCAGCGGGCACAAGTCCTGGAGCACCGGCCAGAAACATAGCCAAGAAAGTGGCCTGAACCCATTTGCTGAGCCCTAGATGCCCATTTGCAGGAATGAAGCAGATGGCAAACAATTTTGAGAGGGCAGAAGAGTGTTTCACGGAGTTGCCTTCCTTTCATAAAGTCGACACCAAAGCAAAGCCCCGGCTTGAATCATCGGCGCGAGCTGGGTCGTTGACATTGAACTCTGAGCAACCGCAATGCCACTATAGCTAGATGAGGGGACAAAAGGAACTTCGTGATTTCTAAAGCAAATAGAAGCCATATCCTAAAAGAGTCCTATCTGTTCCGTAAGGTTTGAGCTATCTGACCGGATAGCGGGAATATCAGCTTGGTTAGCTGGGCAATCATCGCGATCCAAAAAAGCTTCCACGACTTGTTGAGCGACCCCTGAAGTCGGATGTTCCGTGATGCCGAAAGGAAGAACTCTTCGCCGTTAATGCTCGTCACCAGGAACACGAACAACACTTGCAGGCGGATCGTCGACAAGGTAAGCTCGACTGCCACGATCTCCTCCAGGTGATTCTGCAGGAAGGTTTTCCAGGTCTGCCAGGGCGGACGCCGCAAGATCCGTAGAGCCCGCGATACGGTTCGCTCCGAAACGTCGATGCCCAGCTTTTGCAGCTCTCCATCAATGCGTGGCGCCCGCCATAAAGGGTTGGCTTCGACTAACCTGCGAATCAAGGTGCGAATCTCAAGGCTGATTCCAAGCCGGCCGGTTCTTCCGGATCTGTTGGACAAGCGTGCCCAACGGCGGAATTGCTCCCGTTGCCAGTGCACCACCGTGTCCGGGTGAACGACGACCAAGGCGTGGCGCCAGTCCTTCCACCGCAAAGACAATCCCATCCAGAACCAGCGATCCCGTCCGGCTGATCGTGGACGCTTTTGCGCACGCTTGTAGATGGAAAGTTGTTGGCGAAGGGCGAGATTCTCCGCGACGACTGTGCGATGATCTCTCCCGAACAGCCAAACCAAGCGGAATTAGCCTAAGAAGAAAGCGAGCATGGTGCTCCATTCTCCATGCTATGCCGCTGAAAAGTCACTCGCCCTGCGTTTGCGTAAACATGTTGTTTGTTGAAACCAAATGAAAGACTCCAAGCACCATGATCTGTGGCTTGGATTCGTTCAGCTTGGAGTCATGGTGTTCGACGTCAATTTTTGGGCCAGCAATAGTCCTGAGAGGAGCAGCAAAACGGTGATTATGGCTTTTGTGCGGCAAGTGGAAGTATCCAGAGAATGATAGCCAGATCAACAACGAAATGCTGGATCATCTCTGTCGTTCTGGCTGCGCTTGCAGCTTTTCCGCCTTCGTTTGCTGCGCAAGCGCAGAACGATACTCCAGCGCTGAAGAGAATCCTCGTCCGCGACGGCGTGGAACTACACTACGAGGAAAGCGGACATGGGACACCACTCATCTTTGTCCACTGGTCGGCGACGGTTCCTATTGGCACGATCAGCTTGCTCCACTCGCAAAGGCAGGCTTTCACGCCATCGACGACAGCCGTAGATACAATTTCCCCAACAAGAACAAAGCCCGCCCCGGCTACTCCGCTATTGTGGACGCGGATGATCTCGCAGCCCTGATTCAAAAGCTCCATCTGGGGAAGGTCGATGTGGCTGGACGCTCATACGGTGCGTTCACTGCGCTGTTCCTCGCTGTGAGGCGCCCGGAACTTGTTCGCAGGGTAGTTTTGTGCAAGGCTCCCGCAGTCTCGCTGTTGGCTTACCTTCCCGGGCGACCAGAGCGCAATTGGCAAGGCGACTCTGGCTGATATTCAGGCGCGGATAGTGAAGCCTATGCAAAAGGCATTTCGCAACAGTGACGATGATGAAGGCCCTCGGGTGTTCTGGGATACGTGGCGCGACCCGCAAGCGTGGGACAGAATGTCGCGATCCTCCCGCGAGGACACGTTGAAGAATGTTCGGGAGTGGGAGGTCATGATGACCACGGGAGAGCTTTTTCCGAACCTGGATCCCGACGCAGTTAGAATTACTCGAGTTCCGGTACTCTTCCTGTCGGGAGAGAAGTCGTATCTCTTCCCTGGGCTGATTGACGAAGAACTGGGCGGCTGCTGTCGTCCTTCCCGGTCCGACACACCGCATGTGGTTTGAACAACCAGAAGAATGCCAGAAGGATGTACTAGAATTCTTGCGAGGCAGTGATTCCCATAGTACAGCCGAGGGATTCAGCAGAGTATCGCGTCCCCTGTTCTTTGGCAGTACTTGGATCGGGGCAGGGGTGTCCCGAAAAGAAAAGCACGGAATAGCAGGAGCCTTCATTGGTTGACATACCGATAGCGGAAGTCAAACTGAGTTTGCACGTCCGGGGCGCTGACAAGCTCTGGGCATTCAAGAGCAGTTCCGAAATACCTCTGGTTCACATCACTGGCGTCCGAGCCGACCCGGAAGAATGGCGTGAACGCTCCTGGGACGCCACACTCCTAATCCCATCTTCCCTGATCCTTGTCGTTCTTTCCTGCAGGAAGGTGTTTGTATCGCCGATTTTTGCAACGGGTAGCTTCCTAGTCGGCATCGGTTTTGGCAGTCCTGCCGGGTTCTTCGAAGAAATCGGCTGGACGGGCTATGCATTTTCCAAGATGTGCCGAAACACGAGCGCAGGAGCCAGCATTGAAGAGCGGGCAGTTACAGCAAGGGATTCGTCCTCACGCCGAGAGATCACTTAATGGTAGACGATCTCAAGCGCGTAGTCGTTTGGAAAAACCTGCTGTTCAATGGCACGGATTACTGCGCTCTCTGGCACACGGCGGAGGGCTGGCTGCTCAAAGGCACGGGCGTCGGAGTTCTCGAGGATCAGCGACCGATGCTGGTGAACTACAAAATCTATTGTCGTGAGAACTGGCTGACCCACCGAGTCCAAGTTGAGCGCACGATAGGAGCTGAGGTCAGGACCCTGAGTCTGTCTGTGGAGAGCCGTGGGGTATGGCACAGTTCGGGTCAGGAGTTGCGAGACGTCCATGGCTGTGACGACATTGATCTTGCGGTTACGCCAGCGACCAACACGCTTCCGATCCAGCGTCTCAAACTTCAAGTCGGACATCGCGAGTCCGTGGTCGCTGCGTGGGTGAAGTTTCCCGACCTGACGGTGGAGCCATTGTCGCAACGCTACACCCGGCTGACGAAAGACACCTACAGGTACGAAAGCAACACCGGGTTCTCGGCTGAGATCGTGGTCGATGATCTTGCCTTGGTGACTGCATACCCCGGTGGTTGGAAGCGTATCGGCACGCTGTAGAACTCTTTATCGTTTGGCGTCCAAGAGATGTTCTGAAGCCATACATTCGCCAACTTTATAAGCGCAATATTCTCGATAGCCGGCTTTGCGATTGTGTCGCTGCCGGCCCCTCCTTTCCGCCTTCTTCGCGAACAGCTGGAGGAATATCGAGCACCGGGGGCCCTGGACATTGATCGGCGGCGGCAAGACTTCGCTGACTAGGCCGCACTCTTCAACTTTGGCCTTGTACGGGCTCACACCAGAGAACGGTCAAGACACACTGCGGCAAGGCCCCGGTTTGGGAGTTGACACAAATCTCAACGTTATTCACGACTACATAAAAGTCAACAACCACAGCAGACCACATCAAGTGGCTTGGAACACATATACGTTTGGTTCAAGTTCGAGCCGTTCCTGCAAGACAGACGGCGCTTTGACCAGAGCCGAATTCATACCAAGGTATCGGCGATACTATCGTCTGATTGTCTTGCTCCAAGCCTTGTGATGTGATGTTTTCACGCCGGTTGAGTGGGTAAAACCACCGCACCGGATGCAGGATAAGGAGACAGTCATGAAAATCTTGATGGTGCTCACGTCGCACGATCAACTCGGCGATACAGGCCGCAAGACCGGTTTCTGGCTTGAAGAGTTTGCGGCCCCGTACTTCGTTTTCAGAGACGCGGGGGTCGATCTGACGCTCGCTTCTCCAAAAGGCGGGCAGCCTCCGGTTGATCCAAAGAGTGATCTGCCAGAAAACCAAACCCCCGCGATGGCTCGCTTCAAGCATGATGAGGCGGCACAAAAAGCCCTCGCCAACACGATCAAACTTGCGGACGTAGGGGCTGAAGATTACGACACCGTGTTTTATCCCGGCGGACACGGTCCGATGTGGGATCTCGCAGAGAGCCCTGTGTCCATTGCTCTCCTAGAAGCGTTCTACAATTCCGGCAAGCCAATTGCATTGGTGTGTCATGCGCCTGGGGTGCTTCGCCATGTCAAGTACGACGGCGCTCCCCTTGTGAAAGGAAAACAGGTAACGGGCTTTACGAATGGTGAGGAAGAAGAGGTGCAGCTCACCAAGGTTGTGCCGTTCCTGGTTGAAGATGAACTGCTGCGGCTCGGTGCTGTCTTTGAGAAGCTGGCGAACTGGCAGCCTTTTTCCATCACTGATGGCCGCCTCATTACTGGACAGAATCCCGCGTCATCGACCACTACGGCCCAGGCACTTCTGAAACTCATGGCTGCGGAAATGGCGGCTTAGCGTTCTGCCAATTCGCAAGCCCGTTGGTTCGCCTTGTCAGTTCCTTGTCAGGGCGAAGAAGCTGCTGCCGTGGCCGTCTGGCATTGGTGGCTGCAGAGACGTCGTTCGTTTCTGCTTTCTCCTGAACCGAATACAAAGAGGCGTCGCAGGGGCGTGACAAGAACGACAGTTCCGACTAAATAAACAATGTCTACCCAAAACTATCGCCAGAGGTTTGCATTTTCATGCTCTCTAAATGCGCTAACCCCGTGTGTTCGAACACACTTCGCTATCTCCACGAAGGAAAGCCCTACTTGATCGAATCCATAGGGGGCCCAGCTAAAAGCAAGCCAGAAGCGGATTTGCAGGACACGGACAAGTCTAGGGCGATTGGATATGCTTGGTTGTGTCCCTCATGCTGTCGAGACATGACGGTTTACATTGGCGATGAGGATAAGGTCAGGGTCGTTCGCAGCTTGGTGCAGAATAAACCACCCGAGTCGCAAAATCTTGAGGCTGAATCCACCTTTTTGGCGTAATGGGACGTGAGTGAAACACTACCAATTGCATCCAACAGAACGGCGGCCAGGGAATTCTGAAAGGAGGGTAGTGGCATGGCAACGGCCGATACGAACCAGCACCCTGTAGCCGATCGACTCGAAGAGGATGCGCCGCCAACCGAGACCCCAGGACAAGAGCGGCCGAGTTTGGGCAGATTGAGGGTAATGGAGCGTACCCAATGAATGAGCGCGCGTTTTCCGATCTGATCTACGAAGAGCGGACTCACCTGGCCCACGTGAGCTATCTTCGTTGGTCTCTGCCCTGACGAAATTCTATGGTTCAGAGCAGGCCAGGCTTTCGGCGCAAGACTGGCTCGACGAGGCCGAGTTACTCGACAGACTTGCCCTTATATACAGAGAGAAATTGGCGCGCTGTCACGATTGCGGCTCGATTGGCAGATCGATTGAACACCACAGCGAATCAGTAAGATGCTTCTATCGCATCCGACTGATACCAAGTATCAATCAATACCATCGTCCACTTGTGGGGCCTTCATGTTGCTGGTGTAATCGAGACTGGTCTATGGCAGCCATCGAAAAGCTTGACACGCACCACAAGGCCCTTACCCTTAATCTCGATCCGTCTGTATTTGGCTCCTTTGCCGAAATCGGCGCTGGCCAGGAGGTCGCGCGCTGGTTTCTTATTGTCGGAGCTGCCTCCGGAACCGTTGCCAAGACCATCTCTGCCTATGACAAAGAGGTCAGCGATGACCTCTACGGCTCCGGCTCCCGCTACGTCTCCAGGCAGCGACTCGACGCCATGCTGGATCGCGAGTGGTCTCAGCTCCTAAACCAACTGGACGAATCTCGTGGATCACACACGCGTTTCTTTTCCTTCGTCGATACCGTCTCCGCACGAAACTATGCTGGTACTAATGAACCTCACGGTTGGCTGGGTCTGCGCTTTCAGCAGCAGCTAGCTGGGCAGCCCAACGACATACTGCTGCATATCAATCTGCGGGACCCTACGAACCTCCTCCAGCAGGAGGCTATTGGTATCTTGGGCGTGAATTTGATTTACGCTGCGTTTTATCAATTGCAGACGACTGAGCACCTCCTTGAGAGTCTGGTGCCGGATGTCGAAAACCGAATCGAAATTGACTATGTGGACCTGAGTGGGCCCGCCTTCGAGACCTGGGACCGACGCGCTCTTCTGGTGCACTTGGTGCGCAGAGGCTTCGCCGAAGCAGTCTGTTTCCCTTCCAGCGGCTCGCCCGTTCCGCCGACGGAACTCATCCATAGGAATCCCGTCGTACTCGCACCAGGATACTTCGTACATATGGATCCAAGTCACGAGGAAATCCACACACGAATGCTTGCTTCGGCAATTCGGCAACTTCAAGGAGAGTTAGGTGAAGCGAAGACCACACCGAGGGGATTCTTCTGCCTCACACTTGCGCCGCCCAATGCGAACGACCCGCTTCCGGGAGTTTCCGATCTACTCCACCGTATCGACGCACTTCGCTCGTGTGGCGGGGACGTATTGCTATTCCGCGAACGGGAACTCTACACGATAACCGATTTCGTGAACCGCTACACAGGGGAGCCTGTGCGCTTTGTTGTAGGTCTATCCGTTGTGATCCGCACGTTCGAGGATCCTTATAGCAAGCTGGACGGCAGCTTTCTTGCGGCTCTGTCTCACCTGCTCGCACAAAACGTTCGCATCTATGCATATCCGATGACCACAGCGGACCTTCAGGAAGCGATCCAGAGCATCTCCGCTACTGACTGGGAGTGGCCCGAAACGGATGGATGGGTGACCGCTCGCCAGTTACGTCTCGCGTCGCCGCGGGGACACCTATATGCTTATGTCCTTGACAGCAACTTCCTCGTCCCGATACAGAGGGCATGAAGAACACACTCTCCTTCTCAGACCTCGCCCTTTGCCTGCAATCACGAGCGGCATCTCAATAACATTTATCAATAGCAATTTTCTGCATACCCAGAGCAACCGTGATTTTGCTCCCCGAGCCAAAAGTGTTTCCCGTCGCGATGATGCCGACCAGTTGTTGCCACGCAACATTCTGGACCGTTTGCGAGCTAGCCACTCTACATAACCGGCAAAAAAAGGCCTGTTACAACACACCACGCTTTTTCATAGGCTCACCTCACTTCAAATTTTGTTTCGGCGAACGATCGCGACTATTCTCACCCCGGCGCATTCACAGATCACATTCGTAGCGTTGGCTACTAATGCGAAAATTAGGTCAGAATAGGGCAAGACAATTGGACGAATGGTATCGCCGATCCTACGTATCATTCGACTTAGCAGGAGTTTCCTGACTTAAAGGGGCTGACACGGCAGAACTAGTGGTTCATGAAGATCACGGCAAACGACTCACCGTCAATTCGGGGGTGAATTGAAGCCTTTCAAGTCCGTCTAGCAACCTGTGGGACGACGTAAGCGAGCATTTCAGCGACAAACGAATCGCCCCTCTCGGTATTAAACATTACGTCATACAGGTGGTACTCCGGCCAGTTCAGCTTAAGGTATCTCTTGACGAAAGCAGCGCGATCTCTGTCAATCGTGTCAACGTCCGTTATTGCCTTTTCTTGGGGTGTTCCAGTATTGATCAGCCTCTGGATCTTATACGTACGAGAAGCATAGAGGAATACCCGAAACACGTCCTTGCGATTGCGAAGAAAATATTGCGAGCCCCGGCCAACAATTACGCATGGGCCGCCAGAAAGTGCGTGATTGACCGCCTGCTCGGAAACGATGCCGATTCGGCGCGCATCCAGTAGTTCCAGCCGATCCGTTGGCGGCAGGGCCCCTTCGAATGCTCCTCTAAGAAAAGACTTGAAGACGCGATAAACCGCGGGATCGTTTTTCCATTCCCGCTGCTCGACTGCTTGCGGAGTACTGTGGGTCAGCCGCGCGATTTTCTGCGTAAGTTCGTGGTCCCAGAGCTTCCAACCCAGAAGTCCGGCCAGCTTTGCAGCAATCTCCGAACCGCCACAGCCAAATTCACGTTCGATCGTTACGGCTCGAATCATCATGACAATCCCTAACCAGCCGCAACGTGGCCGCTCGCTCCGGGGTCATTCTTCTTCAAGAACAAGGAAAGGAAGAACATGGCAGAGGCTAGGACTCCGAGCATCCAGTAAGTGTCTATATAGGACAGCGTGCTGGCCTGGTGATCGACCATGGCGTAAAGTCTTCCGATTGCCTGCCGCTTGGCGTCAGGAAGACTATGGCCGAAATGCGCAACGTGTCGCGACAAAGTGTGAATCGACTGCCGAAATGCCTGTGCGTCTGGCGTGACGTGCCCGACGAGGATTTCTTGGTGATACTGCGCGCGCCGAGCTGTCACTGTGGTTACCAGTGATGTTCCGATGCTGCCGCCAATGTTGCGCATGAAGTTCACAATGCCAGATACGCTGTTGCCTTTTTCCTCCGGAACGCCGATGTAACCCGCCATGGTAGTGGGAACGAACAGGAACCCGATGCCAACCACCTGGCAGACCCGAAGCCACATGGCTTCCCGGAAACTGATAAACAGATCCAGCGAGTATGCGGTGTAGAACAAACCAATGGCCAGCGCGAACCATCCTGTGGCGATCAATCGCTTGGCCGGAATCTTGGTCGTCAGACGACCGACTATCGGCATCATGAACAAGAGCACCACGCCACTTGCGGAGAGAACGCTTCCAGCCAGCTGAGCGGTGTAGCCAAGGAGTGTCTGAAGGAACTCTGGGATGATCACCAGTGTGCTGAAGAGCATGACTCCCATCATGAACATCAATAAATTAGCGGCCGCGAAGTTGAGGTTCTTGAACATGCGGACGTCGATGATGGGGGACTTGCGGAACCATTCCCAGATGACAAGAGCCACCAAGCAAACTGCGGCTGTGATCGCCAGTGTCAGAATGAAATGCGACCCGAACCAGTCGTCTTCCTGCCCCTTGTCCAAAACAACCTGCAGGGATCCCACGCCCAGCGCCAAAAACGCAATACCGATGTAATCAACGCGGACGCCGGCATGCTTGAGCTTGTGCAGGAAAGGCGGATCCTCTACCAATACCATTGCTAGGTAGATGGCAATCGCACATACCGGCAGGTTAATGAAAAAGATCCAGCGCCAGGAATAGTTGTCGGTAATCCAGCCGCCGAGCATGGGGCCGACGGTGGGCGCAAGGACGGCCGTAATGCCGTAGAGGGCAAACGCGAGTCCTCGTTTTTCGGGAGGAAACGCATCGTTGAGAATGGCCTGCGCCATAGGCTGCAACCCTCCCCCGCCGACACCCTGCAGGGCGCGGAAAAGCAACAGCAGCGGCAGGCTGGGAGAAAGGCCACATAGCAAGGAACTGATAGCGAACAACGAGAGCGAGATGAGGAAGTAGCGCTTCCGGCCGAACACCTCTGCCAGCCAGCCGCTGATGGGAAGAACAATGGCATTGGCCGCAAGGTACGATGTGAGTACCCAGGTGCTGTCGTCGTAGCTTGCACCGAGATCTCCTGCGATGTATGGCAGAG
>CAZDYZ010000462.1:0-2655 GCA_964509525.1 uncultured Acidobacteriaceae bacterium | reverse complement strand
ATCGACATGCTGCGGCATGTTGTCAGAAGTAAAGTCGCACAGCCCAACCTTCCAATTATGGCGCACGCGGCTAGTTTTGAAACACGTTACTGGCAATCGCAGAGGCAGTACTGGCATATGTTCTGGAACAATGTCGTGTTGCTTAGCGTATGGGTACTGATGCTCTGGGCGATAGGCACGATGCGTTTTTTTTCGATTTACCTAATCAGCCTATCATTTGCCGGGGGCGTGGGGATTTTGTTGTTCACCGTGCAGCACAATTTCGAGCACTCTTACGCAAGCGATAGTCCGCACTGGGACTACGAGGCTGGCGCGATGAGGGGAACCAGTTTCTTGATTTTGCCCCGCTGGTTGAACTGGTTTACCGCCAATATTGGCTACCATCACATTCACCACATATCCTCAAGAATTCCCAACTACCGTTTGGTTGCCTGCCACAACGAATATCGACATGTCTTTTCGGAGGTCACCCGTATAAAATTGTCTCAGGTTCCCAAAGCCTTGAAATGCATTCTCTGGGACGCCCGCGCACAGCGAATAATTTCAGTCGCGGAGTATCTGAAGCAAAAGAACCAACAACCCATGACCTGTTGAGACGGCGCCGGGCGCGGGGCCACCGATCAGGACGCTGATGCGGCTGATGGTGCTGTCAGTAACGGAAGCGGTGCCGACATTGAAGAGGCCGCCTCCCCGCCCACCAGTGGGGCCGGTGCTTTGGTTGTCAGTCACCGTCGTCCGACTCATCGTCAGGGTGCCATCGATGTCGTTCGCGATGCCGCCGGCCGTTTCAACTCCCTCGTTCTTAGTGACGACGGCGTTGGTCAGCTTCATCGTGCCGTGATTGAAAATGCCACCCACCGGTAAATCCTTGCCGTTGGTGAAGGCCATGTCGGTGATGTCGACGGCATAGTTGGTGTCGACCTCGAGCACGATGCCCTGCTGGTTGCCATCGACGATCGTCTTCTTCGGACCCGACCCTTTCAGGCTGAAGCTTTTGGCCGCGACGGGAGCGGCAACCAAGAGGGTCTCGGTATAGATGCCGGGGCTGACCTTTATGGTGTCGCCGGTCTGGGCTGCGTTGATGGCAGCCTGAATGCTGCCGTACGTACATCCGCTAGGACAGACCCGCAAGATACTGGCGGCGGCAAGTGAGGGATCAAGCCACACAAGAGCAGAGGCCGCAGCCGAGAGCACGATCAAGCGCGCGCGCATTTTCCTTAACTCCTTCGCATGCCGGCCGGGCACAGAACCAGCAGAATGATTCGCCTTAATAGACTCGTCATTTTCGATCAAGAGCCCTGGCGCCGTCTGCCATCTTTGCTCGTTCACCGAGAGTCGGCACTTCAAGACGACTTAGAGACGAGCTCGGGGGGCGACGGTGTGTACCTGCGAAAGCTACGACGGTGCCACTCGCACGGTTCTTCGAGGGGCCTGGTACTCGAACCTAAGGAACCAAAACGCGCGGAAAAAGAACCGAGCTAGTTACCCAGGTGTTACCCAGAAACGCAGAAGCTGACCGTCGGAGGCGAGGAAAGCGCCCTAAGTGGTTGATTTTGTTGGAGCCACCCGTCGGATTCGAACCGACGACCTGCTGATTACGAATCAGCTGCTCTACCGACTGAGCTAGGGTGGCTCCGCCGGCGAGGAAGGATAGCGTAGCGAACGCGGCTGCTGCACGGAAGGGATGGTGGGAGACCCTCTCACGTTGAGAAGAGATCAATACGAATTCCAACTCTGCGAGCCACTCCAGCGCACTGCCTACCATCCGAAGGATACTGAGCCAGTGTACTGGTTGTAGCCCTGTCCATTCCCATAGAGGTTGTAGCGCCACTCCGCGCCGACGAACGACTTGTCGAGGAGACCCTGAACAGCGGGAACCTTGAGGGTGGACAAGGCGACTTCGGAGCCCAATCCGAACACACCTCCACCCTGGACATCCGCATCGTAGTGGCGATAGCCGGCTCCCGATTGACCACTCTTCACTACCAGCGGCGTGCTGAGCAGGTTTATATACATCGCGGGTCCTGCCAGCGCGTATGGTTTGAATGCCGCCAGCTGCTCCATCCCGAGCAGCGCGGGATCCATATGGTATTGGACAGTCGGCTGCAGCGAGAGCGTGTAGATCCAGGTGTTGAATGGTGGGTGGCCGAGCTGGCTGACGAGGTTCGCATTTGTGAGAGCGTGGTTACCCTGCGTCCATCCCACTGACATCTCGCCCGAAACGAATCCGCCCGGAATTCCATCCTCATGTGAGATCAGCCGATGGTTGAGAAATGCCGAGTAGTAGAATCCGCCTGGCATTCCATAGGGCGACTCGGACCATCCGGCGCGAAAGCCCACTTCCAGCGGCACCGAACTCTCCACTCTCACGACGTCCTTTTGAATATCACCCAATTGCCGTTGTATCTGCGGAACCTGCTGCTGAAGGGTGGCAACCGGTTGCGCCGTTTGTTGCATCTGGTGCGCCAGTCCTTCGATTGCCTGTTTCTGCGCGTTGAGTTGTTCCTGGATCGCGCGGTTCTGGATTTCAAGTGTTTGATTTCGCTGCTCGAGCTGGATGATTCTCTGCTGCAACTCCTGCTGCGACAGTCTGCTTGTCCTTATGCCGCCAGCGGGATTAACGTCCGCCGCTATCGATGGTTGTGAGGCGGCCAA
>CAZDYZ010000461.1:0-6651 GCA_964509525.1 uncultured Acidobacteriaceae bacterium | reverse complement strand
CTCGGCCTCGAACGCGCTGGGGATTTACATCTCCGTTCCCTTCTGCCGGTCGAAGTGCACCTATTGCAACTTCGCGTCGGGTGTATTTCCGGCATCGGATCACGCGCCTTATGCGAATCGCGTCGTTGCGGATTTGACTGGCGCGCGGACGTGGGCCGCGAGCGTGGGAGCGGAACTCCCGCGGCGCGCGGATACGGTGTACGTGGGTGGGGGAACGCCGTCGTTGCTCGAGCCGGAGCTCCTGGCGCGACTCTTCAAGGCAATGCGCGCCCACTTCGATCTCGATGCGGATGCCGAGATCACCATGGAGTGCGCGCCGGGGCAGGTTGCAGACGCAACTCTTGAAGCGATGGCAGCTGCGGGCGTGAACCGCGTGAGCCTGGGTGTGCAATCGTTCGTCGACCAGGAATGTTCCTCCGTCGGGCGACTTCACACGCGAGCTGTCACGCTGGCCGATATCGCTCGGCTGCGGGCCAGAGGGATAGGTACGATCAATCTCGACCTGATCGCCGGCCTGCCCCATCAGACTGAACAAAGCTGGGCCTTTTCTCTCGGTGAAACGCTCGCCACCGGCGTCCCCCATGTCAGCGTCTACATGCTGGAAGTGGACGACGAATCGCGCCTGGGAAACGAACTGCTCGCCGGAGGTAGCCGCTACCACGCTCATTTTGTTCCTGACGACGATCTGACCGCTGACCTGTACCTGGCTGCATGCGCGCGTCTGGAAGGTGGCGGCGTTCGGCAATATGAAATTTCAAACTTCGCGCGTCAGGTGAGCCACGGTATCGGGCTGCACAATTCACGGCATAATTTGAAGTACTGGACTCGACAGCCTTACCTGGGATTTGGCGTGGATGCGCACTCGATGCTGATGGCAAATGATGAGCTGCAGGCCGAAGGGGTTCAGGCGGTGAGATTTGCGTCTGCTGGCCTGCTGGAAGACTATTCGGCTTTCGGGAAGGCACCGGATTCCATTGGTCTGCAGGTGCAGCAGCTTTTGGCCTCGCGCACGCTGGTGGATGCGCGGTCCGCGCTGGAGGAGACATTTTTCCTGGGGCTGAGGATGAATTGCGGTATTTCGCTTACGGCTCTGAAAACACGGTTTGGAGACGAGATCGTCAGCAGCTACCGGACTCGCGTGGAGGAACTGATCTCCGACCGCCTGCTGGAGATCTCGGGCGAGCGTTTGCGGCTGACCGCCAGAGGGCGGTTGTTATCCAACGAAGTATTCCAGCGATTTCTTTGCGAACCCGCCATCATGCGCCAAGCCAGCAGCCCAAGAGACAACCACCCGGCACATGGCGGCGGAGGCGGGTTGCCACCGTATTAATCGCCAATAACGTCGCGGTGGCGTGCTGGCTGACCGAGATTCGATAGACTGGAACCCATGTACACCTCTGATCCAGAATCGGGAATCAACCCAGGCAGGCACACTGAGGCAGCGATCGACTTGCGCAGCGACACCGTTACCAAGCCCTCGCCTGAGATGCGGCGCGCCATGTTTGCGGCCGAGGTCGGAGACGACGTCTACGGTGAAGATCCGACCATCAATCGTCTGGAAAGGCGCGCAGCCGAAATCTTCTGCCGGGAAGCGGCACTTTTTGTTCCCAGCGGGACTATGGGCAACCAGATCGCAATCAAGCTGCACACCCATCATGGGCAGGAGGTGATCTGCGAAGAGCGCAGCCACGTCTTCAACTACGAAATGGCCATGATGGCGCACTTCTCCGGAGTGGTGCCACGCCCCATCCGGGCCCAGGACGGCATTCTCACCTGGGAGCAAGTGAAGGCGGCAGTACGGGGCAAGAGCTACCATGCGGCGATGACCGGCTTGGTTTCGCTGGAGAACACGCATAACATGGCGGGCGGAACGATCACGCCACCGGAAGTTTTCGACGAGGTTTGCAACGGCGTGCACGCCGCGGGACTGCCCGTGCATCTGGATGGCGCACGCGTCTTCAACGCTTCGGTAACACTTGGCATTCCGGTGGGGCAGCTCACGGCCAAGGCCGACACTGTGATGTTCTGCCTGTCGAAAGGGTTGGGCGCGCCGGTTGGTTCGCTGCTGGTGGCCAGTGCCGAGCAAATCGACCGCGGACGCATCTATCGTAAGGCGCTGGGCGGTAGCATGCGTCAGGCGGGCGTCCTTGCGGCCGCGGGCCTGATCGCGCTGGAGCAGGGACCGGAGAAACTGCAGCAGGACCACGCCAACGCACGGTTTCTAGCCGAGGGACTGGCGCAGATTCCGGGATTCAGGATCGATCCGGCCAAGGTGCAGACCAACATTCTGATTTGCGACATCAGCGGCACGGGCATGACGTCGAACCAACTTTCGCGCAAGCTGTCCGACCGTGGCGTGCTGGCTAACGGTGTAGCGGAGCAACTTATCCGATTCGTGACCCATCTGGATGTAAACCGCGAGCAGTGCGCTCGTTCCCTGGAAGTAGTAGCCTCGATTTGCGGCGCGAAAGTGTTGTCGGCCTAGGCGAACCACTCAGTCTACATCCCCAGCCCCAACCAGGATTGTTTGCCCGAACAGCTTGTATACTAGCGGCTCTTGTCCCCCTGAGATTGTGCCATGGCGAAGAACCGAGCTTTCGCGAGCACCTGGCTCTTTTTGACTCTTGCCCTGTTGTTTTTCCTGAAGGTGCCGGGAATAGGGCAGGCGCCCGCCATCCAGCCGCAGTATCAGCCCGAGTTCTTCGTCTTTCAGGAGGTCATGATCCCCATGCGCGACGGCGTGCGCTTGCAGACAGTGATCCTTACACCCAAACAGCAAAGTGGGCCGCTGCCTATCCTGCTGCGCCGCACCCCTTATGGCGTGCCCAAGAACGCGGCGATACCGGCTTCCTCTAGGTACAACGATCCTTTCGTTACCGATGGCTACATTTTCGTCTATCAGAACATTCGCGGCCGTTTCAAGTCGGAAGGCACCTTTGTTATGCAACGCCCGCCGCGTGACAAAAACAATCCGAAGTCCATCGACGAGGGTACCGATGCCTTCGATACCATCGATTGGCTTACCAGGAATGTGCCCAACAACAACGGCCGGGTCGGCATGTTGGGCACGTCTTATCCGGGATGGCTGGTGACACAGGCACTGCTGGAGCCGCATCCTGCCCTAAAAGCTGCCAGTGAGGAGGCCTCTCCCGACGACATGTTCATTAACGATGACTTCCACCACAACGGTGCCTTTCGACTGAGCTATGGCTTCGAGTATGCCGCGCTGCTCGAGACCACTAACGAGAAGAACACCAACTTCGAGTTCGACCAGTACGACACTTACTCGTGGTACCTGACTTTGGGAGCGTTGTCGAATGCAAACGCCCGCTACTTTCATGAAAAGCTGCCCACGTGGAACGACTTTGTCGAACATCCCAATCACGACTTCTGGAAACAACGTGCCGTTACGACCTACCTGAAACACACCACAGTTCCTCTTCTCAACGTTGCAGGATGGTATGACCAGGAGGACTTCGTTGGTCCCACGAGCATTTACGCCACGCTCGAGAAGACTGATACCGAACACATTAATTACTTCGTTGCTGGCCCGTGGAACCACGGCGGCTGGTGGGACGAAACTGGGCGGAACCTTGGCAACATTGACTGGAACAGTGACACCGCACGCTACTTCCGATCGCGCATCGCTGCTCCATTCTTTGCCCATTGGCTGCATGACAAGCCGCTGAACCTGTCCAAGGCAGTGATCTTCCAGACCGGTACAAACGCTTGGAAGAGTTACGATGAGTGGCCTCCGACACGGGGTGTAACACAGAAAAAGCTCTACCTATGGGCAAACGGCAAACTGTTGTTCGATGCCCCCTCCGAGCAGGATGCCTTTGAGCCTTACATCTCCGACCCGGCAAACCCAGTGCCGTACCGCAACAGACCGGTTACACCAACCTACCCCGGCCCGGCGTGGACCATGTGGCTGGTGGAAGACCAGCGCTTCGTCGAAGATCGTCCTGACGTGCTGACCTGGCAAACGGATTCTCTGAAAGAAGACGTGACTGTTACCGGCGACATTGTTGCCGACCTGTTCGCGTCAACCACAGGCAGCGATAGTGACTGGGTGGTAAAGCTGGTCGATGTCTATCCTGAGGATTACCAGTGGATCAGCGAAGATGAGGCCGCAAGGGGAGCAGGCCCCGTGCTGAACGGATATGAGTTGATGGTGGCCGACGATATCCTGCGTGGGCGTTACCGCAACAGCCTCGATACTCCAGAGCCCATTACGCCCAACCAGGTCACAGAGTACAAGATCGATCTACATCCTAATGACCATGTCTTCCTCAAGGGACACCGCATTATGGTGCAGGTGCAAAGCACGTGGTTCCCGTTGTATGACCGCAATCCGCAGAAATTTGTCGACAACATTTTCAAGGCAACGAACGCCGACTACGAAAAGGCAAGGCAGAAGATTTACTGCTCCCGGGATGCGGCCTCGAATATTGTGCTGCCAGTGGTGGCGCGCTAGATCAAGTTCTATTGTCCCCGGAAAGCCGATTTAGCCTTGCCCGCACCGAGGTGCAACGCAGGCCGATCCGTCCGTCGGTCCAATATGCTGTAACTGCTAGTTTCGCTTCGCGGCAAGGTGGCGACGTGAGCCGGGCATAGACAGAAAGTGGAGCCGGCTGTGCATTCTCAGCGCTCGGATGAACAACTGCGACCGAAAGTCGCCCATCTGGATCTAAGAGGCGGACGCGGCAGGCCGTCGAGATGGTCGCGCAATCCAACCGCGCCGTCTGGCAGGCGTAAGGGGAACTAGGGTTATGCGTTATCGATCGTTTGGCAAGACGGGATTGAAAGTCAGCGAAGTTGGCTATGGCGCCTGGGGAATTGGCAAGACCTTGTGGCTGGGCGCCGAGGATGAGGAGTCGCTGCGCTCGCTCCGGGCCGCACACGACGCCGGGGTCAACTTCTACGACACCGCTCTGGTTTATGGCGATGGTCACAGCGAGCATCTGATTGCGCAATGCTTTGGCTCCTCGAAGGAAGTCATTATTGCCAGCAAGGTACCGCCCAAAAACCGCATCTGGACGGTGAAGCCGGATACTCCTCTTGATGAAGTGTTCCCCAGGAAGTACGTTCTGGAATGTCTGGATCAGACGCTGACCAATCTCGGTCGAAAAAATGTGGACATCTACCAGTTCCACACCTGGGATGACGACTGGGCCACCGTGGCAGAATGGCGCGAGACCGTTCGCGAAATGAAGGGGTCCGGCAAGGCGAAATTCGTTGGCATCTCGATCCAGAACCATCAGCCAGCCAATGTGTTGAAGGCGCTTGATACCGGACTGATTGAGTCGGTGCAGGTGATTTACAACATCTTCGACCAATCCCCCGAGGATGAACTGTTTCCTTACTGCCAGAAGAACGACATAGGCGTGATCGTGCGCGTCCCGTTTGATGAAGGCAGCCTGACCGGCAAGATCACTCCTGACACGAAATTTCCCGAAGGCGATTTCCGCAACCTGTACTTCTCGGGCAATCGCAAGCAGGAAGCATGGGAGAAGGTTGTGGCCATAACTCGCGATCTTGGCATCACCATGGACGAATTGCCGGAAATCGCTCTGCGCTTCTGCCTCTCGCATCCCGCCGTCTCGACGGTTATTCCCGGCATGAGGAGTACCCGGCACGTCGCCGCTAATATCGCCGCATCTGATGCCGGGCCACTTTCACCGGAAGTACTGCATAAATTACGAAAGCATCGCTGGGTGCGAGATTTCTATTGGTGAGTTCAAGCGATTGCCGGTTGGAGTACTTTCTACCTCAACCTGCGGTGCATGTGCCGACCTAGCAGAGTCTTCGTGCATGGTTCAGTCGCGGTCCGCGATCCCTTTGGCTTCGTTATAATCAAACATTCAGTATGAGTGTCGCCACGATTCACGAGAAGCTCGCGGCTGCTGGCGCCCACCTCGGCACCTATCGGGGTGCTCAGACGCCAGCCCGGTTTGGCAATAGCGCGGCCGAGTTCCACGCGCTTCTGGAAGGCTGCGCCGTCTTCGACATGAGCTGGCAGGCGAAGCTGGTGGTGAGCGGAGGAGACCGGGTCCGTTGGCTGAATGGCATGGTGACCAACAACATCCGCGACCTTGTGCCAGGGCACGGCGTGTACAGCTTTCTGCTGAATCCGCAAGGCCACATTCAAGGAGACGTCGTCGGCTACAACCGGGGCGATCATCTGTTGGTTACAACCGATCGCCAGCAATCCCCGACGGTCACAGCCATCTTCGACCGCTATATCATCATGGACGATGTTGAGATCAGCGATTCGAGCGACAAGCTGGTGACGATCGCTATTGCCGGGCCGAGAGCGCGCCAGGTTTTGTCGACTGCCGGGATTGAGGCTGAGGAACTCGAATCCGGACAAGTGATCGACACCGTGTGGCGCGAAATGGGCATCTCCATCGCCCGCAGCGCCCAGCCACCGATAGACGGGTACGAAATCTGGTCATCCCCCGAGAGTGCCGACAAGGTTTGGGATGTAATGCAGTCTGCCGGAGCCGAGCAGGTGGGCAGCGATGCACTGGAACTGTATCGCGTGGTAAGAGGTGTACCTCGCTTCGGAATCGATTTACGGGACCGCGATTTGCCGCAGGAGACGGGCCAGCTGTATGCGTTGCACTTCACCAAGGGCTGCTACATCGG
>CAZDYZ010000460.1:0-4538 GCA_964509525.1 uncultured Acidobacteriaceae bacterium | reverse complement strand
GTGGCGGAAATGGCAGTCATAGGTTCCTCACGGTTGGGAGCTGGGGCCCGAGCACCCGGGTACGTCCATCTCCGCTTGGCGGCGGTGTGTGACCTCACGACCTAGGTAAGCGCGCATTCGTTTCGAGTTTCAAGTCTCGGCATCTCTAACCTCCCGAGTTCTGTGAGTAGCCGGCCCAGCTGGTTGCCGTGCCCTGCAGCGCCTTCCCTCCAGATCACCCCTACTTAAAACCCTATATCCACTCGCCGAGGCCGTTGAAGCGCAGGAAACGCGGCCCGATGAACCCGACCAACTTACCGAGGTCACCGTCCCCGCGGCAGCTGTTACACCTCAACCGCAACCGCGAGCTGTGCACTTAACCGCGCATCGCTCCATTTCTTTCAGGAGGAAAGAACATGACTCCGCCAAAGACACCGTTTACCGTTGACCACCCAAAGATTGTCCAGTTTCTCCGCTTATCTGAAGCTTGCCCAGGTCTCAGCGCAATTTCCCATCCCCACCCACATAGATTGCGCAATGGCGAAGTGCGACCTCTGGCTCCCTGATTGAGGCTTAAGAGGAGTCGCACGCCGCCAATTACTTCACTCCTCAGGCATGGGCGTGAGAGGACGTAGCGGTCTCCATGCGGATGGGATGGCCCGGATGCTTCCTGTGATCCGCCTTACCAGCCGCTTTCGTTTCACCGCGCTTCGTCGCCGTGTCAATCAGCGCCTTCTCGCTATCGACGAAGGTCTTAACCCCTTCACGGGTGAGCTCCGGCAGTGCCTTAACCGCGAAGGGCGCGATCATCTCCAGCGTACGACCGGTGGCCTTCAGCTGGGCGTTGATCTGCTTACCAGCCACGTCCATCAGCTTCTTCTGCGCCTCGATGAAGGAGTCCGTTGCCTGCTGCGCAAGTTCCATGAGCTCCGTCTTCTTCATCTTCTTTGCGCCTCCGTGGCCGCTCGTCGTTTTGACGGTTTCCTCCGAGATCGCCTCCAGGAACTTCTTCTGGGTACGGACAAAGGTGTCGAAGCCGTCACGCGCCAGCTCGATCAGGCCCTCGGGATCGTAGGTCTTGCCAGCCTTCATCGCGGACAGCCAGGTATGAGTCTGTTTGCTTGCGAGCTTCAGGAACTCCTGATGCATCTCGATAAAAGAACCGAAACTACGTTGCCCCAAGTCGGTCATGGCAACAGCGGGAGGGAAACCGGCCACCCGCTCTTTCACGCCGGTGGCAAGGATTTCATACTCCTGTTTCGCCAAACTGAGAAGCAGCTTCTGTCCTTCGATGAAGTTCGACATTCCCTCCCCAACCACTTCAGTCAACGTCGCAGCTTGGCAACACGCGGGGTCGGACAGCCTTTCCCGCACGAACTTCACGGCACCGGTGTTCTGACGCGCCGCCAGATCCACCAGGATTCGTTGCGTGGCCAATAAATTATCGGCCCCCTGCTGCAACCAACCTGACAGCAGGGAAACCAAGGATGACTCCGGAGCATGAGTCTTGACGGCTCCGGTCTTTACTTTTCTTGGCATGAGGACCTCCGGTAATTGCTGCATTGCAGCATCAATTGAAATGTAGTATTCATTGGACATTTTGTCAATTAGCAGATAAGAATATATGCACCGCACAAGAGGGTGTTTCCGGTAAAACCGCAAAAGGTTGTGATCAAGAAGTACGCAAACCGCAGACTACACGAGACTTCCAGCAGTCGCTACATCAACCTGGAAGATGTCGCTCCGCTGGTCCGAAACGGGAAAGACTTGCAGGTTGTCGATGCCAAGACCGGCCAGGATGTGACTCGGGTGACTTTGACCCAGATCATCGTGGAATACGCCGAGGGACAACGCGGGTTACACCACAAGTATTGGCTGGAAGAGGGCGTCGCTTGATCGCGCAAACGTTTCTGCGGAGCACACCGCTTGCTAAGGGGGAGGCGAAATCGGGGAAACCGAACGTAGCTCACGTCCGCTTCTGCAGCGTGGGGCAGCCCCGTGTGGGCTCGAGAAGGCTCGCATCTCGTCGGCTGACAACCACCCCGGACTCGCATCGCGTGATCGTATGGGTTGCGACACACTTCGGGCAGAGCCAATAGCAGTGATCCGACAGTTTTCCAGCACTCCACGTCCAGTACGAAGAGTCAGGAGTCGGCGGGAGCCGGAACACCCGACCCTTACTAAGCTCTCGGAACAAGCAATTGCATGCGTGGTTAGCGCATTTGGCTACCATTTCATCGTCGCATTCCTCCAAGTCATAAGACATGGTGTTCGTTATCAGCGTGCCCTGCGATCTCGTAGGTGTTCCGACAAGGAAGAGCCAACGCTACGGAGCAATAGCCCCGTTCTTCGGTCTATGGAGATGAGGGCAACACTGTCCGAGACATCACGAATCGGCTCCGCGAGTGGAACTGCTACTACGGTTTCGTCCTCGCGCAGATGCAGAGTCATGGTGGAAGAGCAGCCGTCGCAAAGCCAGAAGTACTCCCTGTGCATCTGGAAATACAATGATTTAGCAACGGGCTTAACAGGCAACGGTTCGAATATGATTCTGGCCATGATCGTCTGGCTCCGGCATCTGCTGGGTTGGCTGGTTAGCGCCTTCCATTCCCGCCAAGATCTAATCCTGGAAAACCTCGCGCTTCGTCAGCAACTGCTCGTTTTGCATGCTCAACGACCTCGTCGGCGGTTCACCGCTGCCCACAAGCTGTTCTGGGTTCTGTTGCGGAATGCCTGGACGGGATGGAAGCGGCCGCTCATACTGGTCACGCCACGGACAGTTGTCGACTGGCATCGTGCTGGGTTTCGGTTGTACTGGAAATGGATTTCACGAGCCCGAGCGAGGGGAGGTCGAAAGCCTGTAAGCAAAGAGATTCGATCTCTGATTTTCCAAATGGTTGCGGAGAACCCAACCTGGGGCGCACCACGCATTCATGGCGAGTTGCTCAAACTGGGCTTTAAGGTGTCGGAACCAACGGTCTCGCGCTGGGTTAGGAAGGCACCACGACCTGCAGATCCGGCGAAGCGCTGGCTGACGTTCTTGCGGAACCATCGCGAGGCCATCGCCGCCATGGACTTCTTCACCGTCCCGACTCTCACCTTTGGCGTTCTGTACGGCTTCTTCGTGATCGCCCACGACCGGCGCCGAATCCTTAACTGCAACGTGACTCGTAATCCGCAGGCGGTTTGGGTTGCGCTGCAGTTGCGCGAGACCTGGGAAGAGGGCGAGGAGCCACAACGCTTCTTGCTCTTCGACCGAGATTCGAAGTTTGGTGCCGACGTTGTTTCGACGGTAAAGGCCATGGGCTGTCAGCCGCTGCGCACCGCTTTTCGCAGTCCATGGCAGAACAGTGTTGCCGAGCGCTGGGTCGGCAGCGTACGGCGCGACCTCTTGGATCATGTGATCGTGTTGAATCAGAGACACCTGCGACGATTGCTGAACGAGTACGTCCGCTATTGTCACGCCGACAGGACCCATCTCGGGCTTGGGAAGGATACTCCCGTTGGTCGAATTGCCGAGTCAACCCCTCCGAGCGGAGGCAAGGTTATCTCCATGCCTCGATTAGGGGGCTTGCATCATCGCTACATTGCAGCCGCCTAAATTGTCCTGCGGTGAGACAGACCCGCTCTTTTTCTGTGGTTAGTCGGTTTACGCGTAGATGTGTGTGCCCTGGATGTGTGCGGGTGGCTTTGCGTGAACTGGAGGCTCAAACACCCAGCTATGTGGACTGTCTGCGTCGTGAAGTGAGGCTTCGTCTATACGAAATCAGGCAGCACCTAGTTTTGACAAACCACAGGTGCAGAGCCATGTGCGCAGCATGCGAGGTTTCATTCTCGGCATGTCCCATCTGGGTCCCGAGCTATACTGCCTGCGAGAAAGACTCATGATCACCCTACGCAGGCTGCAGACTGACGACCTCGATGCGGTTCATGCCCTCATTTCGAATATGGAAGTTGTCCGGTATATGCTTTTCCCGGTTTGTTCTCGACAGGAGAGCGAGAAGTTTCTGGCTGAGTCGATAAATGAATCGCCATCGGCCCCATGGCGTTCTATCGTTCGCGCGATAGTCAGGGGACTTGGAGACGAGTTGGTTGGTCTATGCGGCGTGGTCAACCTTAGGGGTAACAGCGATGGCGAGATTTGGTATCTGATCAATCCCGAATCTTGGGGAAAGGGAATCGCCACAACTGCCGTGAAACAATTGCTACAGCTCGGGTTCTCAGAGATGGGCCTGCACCGAATCTGGGCGACGTGCCTTCCGGAGAACCCGGCCTCTGCGCGCGTCCTCGAAAAGGCAGGTATGCGAAGGGAAGGGTTTCTGGTCAAGAACCTTAAGATTCATGGAGAATGGAGAAGCAGCTTTCTTTACGCGATGCTCACCGAGGAGTGGTCTGAGTCTCCTGCAAGTTGTTCAAGCTCGAACACAATAGGCCTTTGATCCCCTCGTCACTCTTGAAATCAGGCGTCTCTGACAATGCCGGTGGCTGTCAAGTTCTTTTTAAGCGTACTCCCCCGAGCACTCCGAAGAGCGCGCCATTTCGCTCTAGTTGAATAAGTG
>CAZDYZ010000459.1:0-5837 GCA_964509525.1 uncultured Acidobacteriaceae bacterium | reverse complement strand
CGATTACCCCGAAGGTAGAGGCTAGTCGCGCGACCATGCGCTGCTGGTCAAAGTTCATGGCGACCTGCTCCTCCATGCTTTGGACCGAGATGATGGTCAGGTTGGGATCGATTTCAGCCAGCGCTCGACGCAATTGTGGCTCCAGGTTCGCCGTGTCTCCGCGCAGGAGCAACTGTATCCCGCTGACGAAATGCGATTTGTTTTCCAGTTCTGTTATGAGTTTTTCCTGGTAATGCAAGGTCTGCTCCAGGGGAACGAAAAACATCGGGCGCGCCGGTGCTTCGGGGTCGATGTACTTGGCGTCACGCGCGACACCAACAATTTCATAGGTGCTGGCATATTGCGGGCTGTCCATCCCGAAATGCTTGCCGAGTGGATCCTCACCGGGGAAGAAGCGCTTGGCAAAGGCTTGGTTGACGATGGCCACCGGCCGCGAACCGGAGGAGTCTCCCTGGTCAAAATCGCGGCCTCGAACGATGTCCTGTCCGATGGTGAAGAAGTATTGGCGGCTGACCCTGTCCCATGAGGACACACTCTCATCGTTCGGCTTGGGGGCCCCCTTGCCTTCGACCGCGACATATTCGCCCCAGTTGTCGAAGCTGAGCGGACCGTAAAGCGCCAGACTGACACTTTGCACGTTCGGCAGTTGTTGCAGACGGTCTTCGATGGCGCGATAGAGTGCATCGAGGCGTTCCGAGGTGTAGCTGGGAAGCGGCGGATTGATCTCAACGCTGACTCGATTGGTGGTGACGAAGCCAAAATCCTGGTGCTCGAGATTATAGAGGCTGGTGCTGAGCAGTCCGGCGCAAGCTAGCAGAACCAGCGAGAGCGCGGCCTGACCGATCACCAGCAGCCTTTGTGGCAGCGATGACGTGTCACGGGTACTACGGTTGGCTCCGTGTAGTGCGTCCCCCGGATCGGAGCGAGAGGCGAGCCAGGCCGGCACCACTCCAAAAATCACACCGGTCAGCAGCGAAAGCAGGAAAGCGAATCCCAGCACCGGCCAGGAAGGCGCTGCGCTGATGGGCATAATGGCAGCGGTACGAAACGCCAGAGCCAGCATGATGCGGGCCCCCAGGTAAGAGACCACCAACCCCAGGAGGCCGCCAATGAAGGAGAGCAGAACAGCTTCAGAGAGCCATTGGCGGATGAGGTGTGTTCTGCTAGCACCCAGCGCGACCCGCACCGCAGTCTCCATCTTGCGGGCGGTCCCGCGGGCCAGTAACAGGTTGGCGATATTGGCGCAGGCGATGAGCAGCACCGTTCCGCAAACCATAAGCAGAATGCGAAGGCTCGCACCGTAGTTCTCCTTCATGGTGCTTACGCCGCTGCCGGCAGGCGCCAGTCTGACGTATTTGTGCGAAATGCTGGGCTCGACTTGCGGCCGAAATTCCGCAGGGATCTCATCTTCGTTACGCAGCCACTGCTGCAATACCGGCGTCAGGCGAGCCGCGAGGCCGTCGATAGTTGCGCCTGGCCGCAAGCGGCCAATGGCATAGAGCCAGTTGGACTGGTTGGTCTTCATCAGGGCATTCTCGCCGTCGAACAGGAGCTCCTGTTGCAAGGGCAGCCAGAAATCAGGAGGATGACTGCGGAGCGTGTCTCCGAAGAAACCGGGTGGAGCGATGCCAATCAACGTAGCCGGTTGTCCGTTAACAAAGAAAGTGGAGCCGATAAGGGACGGGTCCGATCCGTAGGCCTGCTGCCAGGTGCGAAAGTTCATTACCGCAACCGGCGGCGACGATTGCTGATCATCGGATGGGATGATTGCTCGGCCCATCAACGCTCCGACGCCAAGGAGGTGAAAGTAGTTTCCAGCGACGAATTCGGTGCGGAGGGGCCGGGGCTCGTGGTCTCGAACCGCACTACGAATACCATAGGTTGATGCCGAAGCCTGAAACGCGGTGGTTTCTTCGAACTCTGGCGCTGCGGCAGCCAGGCGCTGGTAAAGCTGATAGGAGAACAGGCTCCAATCATCGTCCTCCCAGCCTTCGACACAGCATTCCTGAGAGTCTCCAATGCGGTAGAGGTGGGCAGGATCGGCTACCGGCAGGGACTTGAGCATGATGGCATGCACGAGGGTGAAGATCGCAGTGGTGGCGCCTATGCCGATGGCAAGGGTAAGAACCGCTGTGAGCGCGAAAGGAGGTGCAAGTCGCATTTGCCGAAAGGCGTAGCGCAGGTCCTGAATCATGGTTTGCACGCGAGTGTCCTCTCGCAGGTTTTACGAGCATCGGTGAGGACTTGTTCCGCGATAAGAAGTACTTGTAAGGCGCCGCGTTTGTACTGTTCATTTCCGAACAATGTGTCAGTGATTGTGTTTGGTCGCACGCTGCGCTCGTGCATTGTCCAGTGCCTACGCATTTGCGCGACACCCGGCGATTAAGCGCCATCTCGGTCGGTTACATTGCTGATTCCAGCGCTGTTACAATAGAGTAACTGTCAAAAAAGTGGGTTTGTACTCGTATACTGGGACACACATCAAGAATGAATCAGAGTAATGCCAAGACGGTACTTTTGTTGAAGCCCAGGGGCTTCTGCGCCGGGGTCGTACGTGCCATCGACATCGTTCGCATTGCGCTAGAGACTTTTGGAGCGCCGATTTATGTCCGCAAGGAGATCGTCCACAACCGTTATGTAGTGGATGAGTTAAGCGCCAAGGGCGCCATCTTCGTGGACAGCGTCGAGGAAGTCCCCCCTGGCGAGCGCGTCATTTACAGCGCTCATGGTGTTGCCCCTGAAGTGCGGGAATCGAGCAAGCTACGCGAATTGCGGGTAATTGATGCGACCTGCCCGCTGGTGACCAAGGTCCACGTCGAGGCGGTAAGGTTCGCACGGGAGGGCTATTCTCTTATTCTTATTGGCCACCGTGATCATGACGAAGTCATTGGGACATTGGGCGAAGCTCCCGCGGTCACCCAAGTCGTGGACTCTCCGGAGGACGTGGAGAGACTTGACGTGCCCGATCCGGACCGGGTGGCCTATCTGACGCAGACGACGTTGAGCCTCGATGAAACCCGTCACGTGATCGAGGCGCTGCGGGAAAAGTTTCCCAACATCAAGGGCCCGCACGCGCAGGACATCTGCTATGCGACGGAAAACCGGCAGACTGCGGTGAAGGAGGTGGCCAGCGAATGTGATCTGCTGCTGGTGGTGGGCTCGGACAACAGCTCAAACTCGAACCGCTTGGTTGAAGTCGCGTGCAATCTGGGTACCAAGTCCTATCTTATCGAGAACTATCGTTCCATCCAGCTGCAGTGGTTGCAGAACGTGAAGACCGTTGGCCTGACCGCGGGAGCGTCGGCGCCGGAGATCCTGGTGCAGGAAGTGGTTGATTTTCTTGCTGAGCAGGGCTTCACCGAAATGCGCGAGGTGGAAGTGATGCCTGAGCATGTGCGCTTTGGACTGCCGCCCGAGATCGTGGAAGCCATCGGTGCCGCGCCTGCGGTGGCGGAGTAAGGAAGCGATGGCAGATCCTGGAAGTCCTGCCGAAATGCGCTTCGGCAAGATAGATGACATCAAGAGTCGAGTCGCCGCGGCGATCGATGCCTCGCGCCGGTATCTGTTTTCCAGCCAAAACCAGGAAGAAGGATACTGGTGCGGTGAGTTGGGCGCCGATACCACCCTGGTTTCGGATTACATTCTGCTGCATCGGTTGCTGGGGTCCGAAGATGAGGTGCGCACACACAAGTGTGCCACAGAGATCCTGAACCGCCAGAATGAAGACGGCGGGTGGCCCATCTACAATGCCGGTCCTTCCAACATCAGCGCCTCGGTCAAAGCTTACTTCGCGCTCAAGATGGCCGGCTACAGTGTCGATCATCCGCAGTTGCAAAAGGCGCGCGAGCGCATTCTGGCGCTGGGGGGTGTGACCGCGGTCAACACCTTCACCAAGATCTACCTCTGCTTCCTCGGGCAATATGATTACGACGCCGTCCCCGCAATTCCTCCGGAGATCGTGCTGTTTCCAAAATGGTTCTGGTTCAACCTGTACGAAATTTCGTCGTGGTCACGCGCCATCCTGGTGCCCTTGTCGATTGCGTACGCGAAGAAGCCATTCAAGAAGATTCCCTCGGAGCAGGGTATCGATGAGCTGTTCGTTGGCACGCGTACGCTCAGCCAATTGCGCCTGCGGTGGGACAAGAAAGTGGTCAGTTGGCGCAATTTCTTCCTGGTGCTGGACCGGATAGTGCACTTCCTGGAACGAGTGCATGTCCGGCCGTTGCGCTCGCAAGCGTTGAAGGTGGCGGAGAAGTGGATGCTGGAGCGCCTCGAGATGAGTGATGGCTTGGGTGCGATCTACCCCGGCATTATGAACTCCATTATCGCGTTGCGTTGCCTGGGATATTCGCTTGACGATCCGCAGGTGATCCGCGCAATGGATGAATTTGAGAGGCTTGGCATCGAGGAGGAAACGACCTTCCGCATGCAGCCGTGCATGTCGCCGGTGTGGGATACCGCCTACGCGGTGTTTGCCTTGGCGGAAAGCGGTGTGTCGTCGACTGATCTCAGGCTGGTCCAGGCCTGCGAGTGGATGCTGCGAAAGCAGGTGACCCGCAGAGGTGACTGGTGCATAAAGAACAAGAAGGCAGCGCCCGCGGGGTGGTACTTCGAATTCAACAATGAGTTTTATCCCGATGTCGATGACAGTGCGCAGGTGATGCTGGCGCTCAGCCGGGTCAAGACGAGCAACGAGAGCTATCAAGACAAGTCGGTACAGCGGGCACTGGATTGGCTGCTGTCCATGCAGTGCAAGAACGGTGGCTGGGCGTCCTTCGACAAAGACAACAATCGCATGGTCTTCCAGCACATTCCGTTTGCCGATCACAACGCAATGCTCGATCCGGCGACGGTGGATATCACAGGCCGTGTACTGGAATGCCTGGCTAGTTATGGCTACTCACTGAAGGACCAGCCCGTCCGCCGTGCGATTGAGTTCATCAAGCGCGAGCAGGAACCCGACGGCTCCTGGTTTGGACGCTGGGGTGTGAACTACATTTACGGAACCATGCTGGTGCTGCGCGGACTGGAAGCGATCGGGGTCGATCATCACGAGCCGTATGTACAACAGGCGGTGGAGTGGCTGCGCATGGTGCAGAACCCGGACGGCGGCTGGGGTGAGACCTGCACCTCCTATGACGATGCCAACACCAAAGGCGGAGGGCCGAGCACCCCTTCGCAAACCGCCTGGGCAGTGATGGGACTGCTGGCCGCCAACGACACCCGCAGCGATTCGCTGCAACGGGGAGTTGCATATCTGCTGAAGACACAACTCCGCGATGGTTCGTGGCACGAATCACTCTACACCGGCACCGGGTTCCCGCGCGTGTTTTACCTGATGTACTACATGTACAGACAGTATTTTCCCTTGCTTGCCTTGACTGAGTACCTTAAAGCCTCTGCGGTGCCGCAGGAAGAGCAGTTGCGAGTGGCGCGTAACAAGCAACGATTGCGGTGATGGCTTAGGAAATCACATTGCCAACCATTCTGTGGTTGAACCTACCCCGGTCGGCGCCCGATGTTTCGACAGTCTTACTGCAACACGCTCAAGGGCTTGCCCTTCGGAGGATGCCGGGGACCAAGTCAGGATGCTGGCAAGGGGAAATGGGGGCTATGCGGGCCTGGTTTGGGGCAGCCTTGGATTTCGCAGGGGCAGGCCCGTCGCTTCTGCCAGGTTGGCGAGAAAATGGAGCGACAGGCGTAATGGCAAATGCCGCCTCGACAAATGTCGATGAATGAAGAAAGCGGTTTGCGCCGTGTAGTGTCGCGGAGGAGCTCCTAGTTACATGAAATGCTTTGTTACGGGTGCGACTGGATTCTTGGGAAGCCACGTTGCG
>CAZDYZ010000458.1:0-1664 GCA_964509525.1 uncultured Acidobacteriaceae bacterium | reverse complement strand
CAATGAGCGCATCCCCTCTCCACAAGCCAGTGCAATTCTCACAAATTTCCCCAGATGGGGCGGCTTTGTTGATAACTTTTGAAATTTGACCCTGTGACGCCTTAGAGATGTGGGCGTTGTTTGTCCAACGATAGGCGAGTGTGGACGCGTTTGTACGAAGCAAAACCTCACGGGACTCGGCGCGTTCTCGAAAAATTGAGCTTCGCGTCGCGCCGTGCTGGTTACGGTGAACCGGACGCGATCGGACAATCGACAAACTTGGTGACTTCTTCCCTAGCGTTGCCCTACGGGAAAAATACGAAGCTGTTGAAAGCAACTTTTACCCACACGCCCCTAAGCTCCTTTCCTGGGCGTGAAGAGCCAGGGGTACTTCAGCCGGGGGTCGTCACTGGAAAAGCAAGCGACCGGACGGTGAATGCGGTTGTGGATTTTCAGCAGCGAGTCTTCGCACTCGAGACTCGAAGGAAAGTGATCGATTTGTTCCCAAGTGGCAATCTGGGTATCCAGATTGCCACGGGGATATTCCGTGCTTGGGACTGGCGCAAGCACGTACCAGACGGGTTGCGGTGTCAAGGTGGAAGCGCAACTCGATACCCAGACAATCAGTACCCCTGGCGCCAAGCGATGTAGCAGGCGCCGTTTATGACTCGCGCAGCTCAACCTAGATCGCCCAAGGTCTTGAATCGCCAATAGCTCAACGCAAATAGAACGCTCGGCCTACAGCTTCCACACGGCGAATGCTTGCGTCGCGTCGCCCTGGCTAAGTATGTAAGAACATGATCGATGGTGTGTCCAGAACCCGGCTCATGGTGCGACGTGCGGAGCATTAACACCGATAGGCGTTCTCCGGAAGATAGTATCGCGGACGGTAACCCGCTGATTTCCACGCTCCGCCCAGCTCGTCGTGCTTTCGCGGCGATTTCCATTCTCTCTCTGACAGCTTCCCATGCTGGATTATAGCACGAGAGGCATCAGCGTCGTTGTGCCCGCGCGCAACGCGGCTTCCACACTGCGCCAGTGCCTTCAGGGAATTCGCTCGCAATTGTCCTCCGACGATGAATTGGTCCTGGTGGACGATTATTCAGATGATGGATCTGCAGAAATAGCGGCAGGGTTTGACGCGATAGTAATCCGGATGCCTCGCCATGCCGGGGTTAGCGCAGCTCGTAACTTTGGCGCGTTGCATGCCTCAAAAGAGGTGCTGTTCTTTCTCGATGCCGACGTGGTGCTAATGCCGGGAGGTTTGTGTCGGGCGCGCAGCGTCGCTTCCGCTCCTGGATTTGAAGCTGCGGTAGGCTCGTACGACGACGCGCCGTTTCACCCCTCCATCGTCAGCATGTTCAAAAACCTCGCTCATCATTTTTTCCATCAGAGTGCCAGAGGCGAGATCTCCAGCTTTTGGGCTGGATGCGGCTTGGTCAGCCGCCGGATTTTTAACCGAATGGGCGGGTTCAATGAGAACCTCTTTTTCTGGCCATCAATTGAGGATGTGGAATTCGGCTGGCGATTGGCTGATGCTCGCGTGCGCGTAAGCCTCGATCCGGGTTTGCAGGTCACCCATCTGAAGCGGTGGACACTGCGGTCGTTATTGGCAACCGACATCTTCTATCGAGCGGTACCGTGGACGATTCTGAGTCTTCAGCGGGGAAGGAGGCTCTCGTTCG
>CAZDYZ010000457.1:0-2384 GCA_964509525.1 uncultured Acidobacteriaceae bacterium | reverse complement strand
AGATAGGGGGCATTCCCACCCGGACTGCGTATCTCGAAAACCCAGTATAACCAGACCTAGTAAGTGTCGCTGGTTCATATCCCTGTTCAGGATATGACACCGACAGACACCCCACCAGTGCCGTTCGAAGTGAAGCCAACTTAATTCACAACAAACTCTTAGACCCCGGAATTTCTATCCAGCCGTTCTGCCGTCCTCCTTGGGCGATCGTTGTCTTCGACGGCGTTTCTCGGACTCCAGCTTGATCCGCATTGGCACGGCGATCATGTAAAACACTGCGAAGAGCACCGCGGCGGCAGCTCCAACCGGAGCCGGGTTGACCCCAATGTGATGCATGATTCCTGCTGCCAACAGGATCAGCGTGCTCACGAGCGCGAAACAGGAAGTCAGAAAATCATAAGTGTGATCCAAATGGCTGCCTGCGTCCCATTGTCGAGCCTTCCAACTGGTGCGAGCGCCATCGAAAAACCATACTAATGCCGCGACAAACCCGAACATGGCAACCCACCAGCCGATGCGGTGATTCTATACTCCAAGCATGAGCAAGACAGATCCCAGCACTAGGACGGGCAGCCTGAGTCTTCTTTTGCTCATCGTCGGAACCTTCCATTACCCTTGTTGAATGCATTAGCTTGAGGTCGGCTGCCTACAGCGCCGTCGGACTGTGTAGCTGATGCAAGACTGAATCAAGGCTTTAGTCGTCAACTGTAGGTGCGGATCCGTTTGCGGATTTTGCGAGAATTCATCCAAGCGCCGGCCCCACGGCCGCCATTACGAACGCCACCCATGTCGGTGTTGTTCTTTGGTCATTCGTTAGTTTCTTTTCGCAGAGTGGTAGTGGACCGCTACAAAGTTCTCAACCGCCGCTCGCACTTCTTCAACTTCTGCAAGGGCCCGCGGTGCGAAGGCGTCGAGCCGGTGAAGGGCCTTGAACAACCTCCGCATGGCGGCAGTCTGTTCCTCTGTGATGCGCCGTTGAGGCCGGGCGCGGTCGTCTGTTTTCGTCATGGGTTCAACCTGTTTCTCTTTAGTAGATTTCTACGGTGGAGACTGCTGCCCCAGCGCTGACCAAGAGCGACTGATATGGCGATAGGGTAAGCCTTTCGATCTTGACAAGAACCTCATCTCAGGTTCGCTCGCGCCATGGATGCTCTCTCGGTGGGCGCTTAATAGCTCTCGTCTCCTCGCGAGGAGGTAAATCGGCAAATGGCAACGCAACCTAAGTTAAGTCGGCGTCACGCGCACGTGCTCGGCCTTCGCTAAGTCCAGGATGCATCGCTAAGTGCTAATGATTCCTGTGGGTTAGCTCACGGAACACTCGGAAACCAGGGTGACCGAAGAGTTGTGCCGGCATTTCTTGCACAAGTGCATCGAACACGAATGAGGGAGTGTTAAGCCTTCTATTGTTCCCACCTCACTGCTATAAAGCGGCTACATTCATGCAAGGCATGCGAGCAAATGACGACTCGTCCGTCACACCGCCCGATCACTCGATGCCGCCTCTCGAATTGGCGTGAGCACCAGCTATGGAAGGAACCAGTCGCAACTCGCCGATAACTACTTGGTAGCAGGCCACCGCTGGCAATCGCATATCACCAGTCAGACCGGCTTTGTACCCGTTGCATGTTCTCGGTCTGTATCGTTTGCCTCAAGTCGCAGGAGAAAGCTCAGGTTACAATCATTCGCGCATGGCACGGAGCGCAACCATAAGCCAGAAGGGCGCGGCAACTGCGCACGCCTCGCATTTTGTGTTCCACTATATCGTCCTGTCAGTGTTATTCGCGATCTCGGTTTTGCTTCAGATTGGGTCGATCAGGAGCATCGTTCATAGCCCTCCTACAAGCTTCCCAAAATTTGCTCCTGGTGAAGGTACGGCGCCCTAAGGTTTGTGGATTCCAAGGCATCCGCGGCAGGCCTGCACCGCGGTGACGTCCTGGTGGCTCTCAATGGCCAGTCTTGCCCTCGCGTCAAAAGCGCTCCTGATCCGAGATGCAGGCAGCTGTCTCCAGCCACCAAAAAGGTCAGAAACTCTGCGAACGCTCCCTAATGTCGGGCGAACGTAGTACCTGCAGCGATGGTGAGCTTGAGGGTTATGCTGATTTGCGTTCCCACCCCGTTTTTCTCTTCTCTCCACTTCCTTCGCGTTCTGACGGATTGAAATCTTGCCTCCAATGAATTCCAACAGTACCATTCTCAAGTGGAGCTTACAGTCGTTGTTGTCATTATCGCTATGCTCTGGTTGCTGGGATCACTGGTGCCTACCGGGCACACTTGGCCGCAGGAGATCGCGACGCCGAAGAGGCTGCCGCAGTTCCGCTTGCCGTTCACGAAAGAAGAAATCAAGATAACTCTCCGGATACGGGCGACCTGGCGAGTCGAGCGCG
>CAZDYZ010000456.1:0-3150 GCA_964509525.1 uncultured Acidobacteriaceae bacterium | reverse complement strand
AATCCCACTGAGAAACGTTGGGCAGCGTCGGCCCACGGATCTCCCAGAGCCTGTTTCAATCCGAGCGAGAGGCGCCGCTCGCCCGCACTCACGCCGAGAATCACAACCTCAACTGTTTCGCCCTGCTTCACTACATCGCTGGCCTTGCGCAGCTTGCCTTTGGACCACGACATCTCGGAAATGTGAATCAATCCTTCGATGCCCGGCTCCAGCTCCACAAACGCACCGAAGTCAACTATACGGGTCACAGCCCCACGCACCCGATCACCAGTCTTGTACTTTTGAGCCACAGAATCCCAGGGATGCGGCTGAAGCTGTTTCAACCCCAGCGAAATGCGCCGCTTTTCGCGATCAATCTTGAGAATCTTGGCTTCGATCTGCTGCCCTACGGAAAGAACATCCGCTGGCTTGTTGGTGCGCCCCCAGGCAAGATCATTGACATGTAGCAGTCCGTCCACTCCACCGAGATCGACGAAAGCACCATAGTCGGTGAGACTGCGCACCTCGCCCTGCACGGTTTCGCCTTCCTTGATCTCAGAGTAGAGGCGCTGTTTCGCGGACCGCTCTTCTTCTTCGGCGACCGTGCGCCGGTCCACCACCACGTCTTCGTCCGCGACGTCGAGCTTGGTGATGCGACAGCGAATTTCCTGGCCCACCAACTTCTGTGCTTCGGTGTCATCGCGCACCCCGCTGCGCGAGCTCGGCATGAACGCGCGCACTCCCACATCCACGCTGAACCCCCCTTTGACCACGCCCGTCACCGTACCGAGGATCGTCGTTTTCTCGGCAAAGGCCTGTTCCAGCGATGACCAGTCCATCGGCCGTTCCACTTTGAAGAGGGAAAGTTCGTAATAGCCATCCGGATCGCGGCCCTTGACCGAGACTGCTAGCCTATCGCCAACTTTTACCGACTCCCCAGTGCTGTGAAGGGCGGTCAGCGGCAGAATCCCTTCGCTCTTGAAGCCAATGTCGAGGAACACTGACTCATCGGTTACGGCAACCACCGTGCCTTCGAGCTGCTTAGTGCCCTCGTCAGCCCTGCGCGAATGGTTTTGTTCATACCGGAAAAGAATGTCTTCGAATGACTCCTCAGGTTCGGCAGCGGATTGAGATTCCGGAATGTTTGAGTCGGACATGAACAGATTACGAGTCTTAACTCTGGGCGTGATCCCGACAGGATAACACTGTGTCAGCTCCACCGCTGATGCGTTGCTTGCACGAGGTCCAAGAGATGCCAGGCATGAAAATTGGCCGGCTGTTTGGAAAGCGCCTCGACGGTCGGCGTTAAATGGAGATCCGACAACGGAAACAACCTCCAATATGGGCTCGTAAGCTGAGGTCGCAAGGTCGCAAAAACCCGCATCCCGCCTTCGACCCTCACAAGTGTGAGGCGGTGCATTATGATGGCCTGACGCTGCGCCACGGATACCATCATGCAGCAACTCTGCTTGGTGACTCTCTCGACAGGTGGCATCAAAATGTACACGAAGACGCAAAAACTTCTGATTGCATTCTTGCTGATTCTCCCGCCCGTCTGTGTTGTGGCACAGATGCTTTCGTCTACCCCCACAATCGTCACTGGCACCGACCTCACCAAGGTTCTGCCAACCAGCTACTTCTTCCGCGGCCTTAGCGCCACTGTTCAGGCACGCAATTCTTCGGCGCTTAAGTATCCCGATGGATTCTTCGTCCTCGCCGGACTTGTGGATACCTCGGGATATGCGTCCGACATCAGGCAGAAGTACACCGGCTTCTTCATCACCGAGAAATCGCTCATGCTCGCTGGCAAAACACTTCCTCCGGGTGAATATGGCATGGGGTTCAATGCTGATGGAAAATTCCACATCCTCGACGTTGCCGGAAACGAATTGCTGACTGCGGATGCACCTAAGGATGGGAAGTTGGCACATCCTGTGCCGCTGCAGTTTGTGGTCGACGACGGAGAAACGAGGCTTTACATCGGTCGTACATATGTCAAGCTGGCGGCACAGTGAGGGCCCAGGGTTGAATTAGTGAAATGATCTTAGGGGAGCGACGTCAGCAACCTCATACTCGGAACCCCGAGGTGATCCAGTCTCTTTGATCCTTTCGCTTGACTCTTAGGCACGCGCAACCTAGCATCCGGGAATAGCATGCCTTCGGCCCTAGGTTATCGTCCTTTCTGGCAGTTCGTTGCCAGAAAAACCCTCCTTCTTCTCTTTGTCCTGGTTGACGCAAACCATGCCGTCACACAGCAGGCCGCCAAGCCGTCCGCTTCCTCGGCCCAGCCAATCGCCAATTTCATTGATATTGCCGAGAAGGCCGGGCTCACCATGTCGGTGGTCTTCGGCGGCGTCGACAGCAAGAAGTACATTATCGAGACCACAGGCACAGGCGTTGCCATTTTCGATTATGACAACGACGGCTGGCCCGACATCTTTATCGTGAACGGCACGACTCTGGACGCGGCCCAAACCGGTCAGCCGTCGACGAATCATCTCTACCATAACAATCATGACGGCACGTTCACTGACGTGACCGCAAAGTCGGGACTCGCTGCGAGCGGCTGGGGTCAAGGAGTGTGTGTTGGCGACTACGATAACGATGGCTGGGAGGATCTGTATGTCACCTACTACGGCAAGAATCGTCTTTACCACAACGATCATGGCGTCTTCAGGGATGTGAGTGACAAGGCAGGTGTAGCCGGATCGGGAAAGGCGTGGGGGACGGGCTGTGCTTTTGTCGACTACGATCGCGATGGGAAGCTCGACTTGATAGTTGCCAACTACGTAGACTTTGATCTTTCGACCGCTCCCGCTCCGGGAGATCGGCCCTCATGCATGTGGAAGGGCGCCGCGGTCATGTGTGGTCCGCGAGGCCTGCCTGGCCAGAAGAACATTCTCTACCACAATCGCGGCGACGGCACCTTCGAAGACGTCACCACAAAAGCGCACATTGACCAAACTAACGGACACTACGCATTCAGCGTTTCCACGCTTGACTACGACGATGACGGCTGGCCCGACATCTTTGTTGCCTGTGACAGTACGCCAAGCATTCTTTATCACAACAACCGTGATGGCACCTTTACCGACGTGGCCGTGGTCGCGGGTGCCGCGTTTAACGAAGACGGTCGTGAGCAGGCGGGCATGGGCTCGACCGTGGCCGACT
>CAZDYZ010000455.1:0-3647 GCA_964509525.1 uncultured Acidobacteriaceae bacterium | reverse complement strand
CAGGACCCTCAAACCCACTCCGGCGCGCGCAAATCCATCCCAACACCGAGAACGGCGGGAACTGCCGGGGTCCCCGAAATAGCCGCCGCTGGCTGGGAATTCCGGCTTGCCCCTCTCGTCACAAATCCGACCAGAGTCGGGGGAACTGATCCCATGTCGGAACTCGGCTCGACTCCGGAGATGCCCATCGCGCCGCCGCGACACAGCGTGCTTGGTCCGCTACACGAGCCGTTGTTCCGTACTCTGTGGGTTGCGGCTGTCGTCAGCTACACCGGTAGCTGGATGCAGAATGTCGGAGCCGCCTGGCTGATGACGTCTCTCACTATGTCGCCGCTGATGGTGGGACTGGTGCAGGCGGCCGGCACTATTGCGGTGTTCCTTGTGGTGCTTCCGGCGGGTGCCATTGCCGATGTTGTGGACCGCCGCAAGCTATTGCTCTGCACCCAAACCTGGATGGTCGTGGCGGCCGCTGGACTCGGTGTGCTGACCCTTGCCGGCAGGGTCACACCGATGCTGTTGTTGTTGTTCACGCTTCTGATGGGGTTCGGCGCGGTACTGAACGACCCTGCGTGGCAGGCCATCACTCCGGAGATTGTCTCGCATCAGAACTTTACGGCAGGGATTGCCCTCAACTCTGCCGGGTACAATGTGGCGCGGGCGGTTGGTCCTGCTCTCGGCGGCCTCGTAATCGCAGCGACGAGTTCTGGTATTGCCTTCCTGCTCAACGCTCTTTCATTTTTCGGAGTCATTTACTTTTTGTATCAGTGGAGGCGCAAACCCGGACGGATATCCCTGCGGGCAGATCACATGTTCAAGGCGATGTTCGCTGGCATTCGACACATGCGGCAGTCATCGGAGGTTAAGGCGGTCCTGATACGAAGCGCTGTGTTCAGCGTTTCAGCCAGTGCCCTTCCTGCACTGCTGCCATTGCTTGCGCATCCGTTCGGTTCGCAAGGCTACGGGTTGTTGCTTGGCTTCTTTGGGGCAGGCGCGCTGATAGGAGCCACACTGATTCCGCGTTTCCGTCGTGTGCTTTCGGCGGACATGTTAGTTGCTATCTCAACAGCGGTTTTCGCCCTCGCCACATTTGCCGGAGGACGCTGGCAGACCTTCGCCATGTTGTCGCTGACGATGCTTGTTGCAGGCGTGGCGTGGATCCAGATTCTGGCCAGCCTGAACGTCTCGGCCCAAACTATGTGCCCGGGACACATGCGCGCCCGTGCGATCTCAATGTATCTGCTGGTGCTACAAGGCGGCTTGGCCGGCGGTGCCGCCTTGTGGGGAGAGGTTGCCGAGCAGTTTGGAATCGCCCGATCGCTGTCCTGTGCAGCACTAGGCCTGGTGGTCGGCATTCTGGCGACGCTGTGGTTCAGGCTGCACCCCGGACGAATCCAGCCAACGCCCGTTGGGATGGACTAGAATGCGGACACCGAATATTACTAGGGTACAATTTTGAACGCACATTCTCAGTGGAGGATCCATGAGTAAGCAATTTGCAATGGCACTTCTGATGCTAGCGATTGGCACAGGAACCACGACGGTGGCCGCTCATGCGCAAGCTGCCACCTCGGCCAAACCAGACGTGAAACCAACATTTGCCATGGTTATCGACCGCAACTTCAGTAATGTGGAGAAGGAAGTTGTGTCCGCCGCCGAAGCAATGCCCGAGGACAAATTTAATTTTGCTCCGACCCAAGGTGAGTTCAAAGGGGTACGCACGTTCGCGACCGAGATAAAGCACATCGCTGTCGCCAATTACGCGCTGGCTGCTGGCATCCTTGGCGAGAAACCGCCGATCGAGTTGAAAGGTGAAAACGGGCCGGACAACATCACTTCGAAGGCGGACGTAGTCAAATTTCTGAAAGACTCATTCGCCTACGCCCATAAGGCGGCCAACAGCATCGACGAAAACAATGTGCTGGGATTGGTACAAAGCCCTTTCGGGACCAACAAGGTCACGCGGCTAGGGCTTGCTATCGGTATGATTTCACACCCGCAAGACCATTACGGACAAATGGTCGAATACCTGCGCATGAACGACATCATTCCTCCCGCGAGCAGGCCGCACTAGACGGGCTGGGAAATGTGCAGTGGCAAGCGAATTTATCCGGGCTTCCCGGCCAACTCGACAGAAGTCTCGGTCAATAAGATGATCGACACGTTGCTAAACGGACTCACTGAATAATATCCGTCCGTCGCGTCTGTTCGTGGTCTCGTACCATTTCGATTTGACGACAGGGAAGCCACTGTGCCCGGCGAAGTTTTGTCTTCTACTCTGCATCACTACGAACCTGTGGTGGTCGCGCCTCCAACATCAGCAGTTTTTCAATTCAGGACCGCCGAGCGGATCTTGAGAAGCGATTCATTGACGGCCACGTTCAGGATTTTGTGCCGATTAGAAGGCACACTCGAGTGCAATCGATCCGCAAATCCTGTAATAAAGGTTGTCCCTGAGGCGGATTACTGATCGTCCTGTGCAGGGAAGAGAATCTTGGTCTTCAGGAAAAGCGAAGATGCCGAGTTATTGACCCACCTCCCATAAATATGGGAGCATGACATTGTGAAGACGACACTCGAAATTCCTGATGCCATCTTTCGTCGCGCCAAGTCCGTAGCTGCCGAGCGTGGAATCCCGCTTCGGGAGTTTGTTACGGAGGCGGTGAGGGAAAAACTCGCTGACCGTGGCAAAGTCACGAAAAAGCCGTGGATGGCGGCGTTCGGCAAATTGCGACGTCTGCGAAAGGAAACAGCCAGAATCAATCGCACGATCGAGGAAGAATTCGAACAGGTTGAAGCCGAGGACCGGCTGTGATTCTGGACACGAACGGACTCTCTGCTGTGGCGGAGGGCGAAGCCGCCCTTGAACCCATCCTCCGCAAAGTGGCCCAGATCGCCCTCCCCGTCATTGTCCTAGGCGAATATCGCTATGGAATTTCGCAGTCTCGCCACCGGCTACACTACGAACGATGGCTGGCTGAATATCTTCCACTATTCCGAATCCTCGATATCGATGAACGGACCACCATCTCCTATAGCATCATTCGCACTGAGCTGAAGAAGGCCGGAACGCCTATTCCGTCGAACGACGTTTGGATTGCAGCGTTGTGCCGACAGCATTCTCTGCCTCTAATAAGCCGCGATCGCCACTTCGACGCCGTATCGGGGGTCACAAGGCTAGCGTGGTAGCCTAAGAGTCGGCGACCTAGAAGAAGATCTCCCAAGTACCGTGTTTCTTTCTCCACCGGCTTTTCTCGCACTGGCGCCACTTACTGTTGACTCGAGCCGGCTTGGCAGTGCGCCGATTTCGGAGCATGCGAAGACGACCCTCGAAATAAACTGGCCGCACATGACAAAGGTCGTCGTTCTCTGTTTCGCCCTTCGCTAGGGTAATAAGATAGTTAGCAATAAGTGGATTGAAGCACCGGTCGCGAGAAGAGTCGCGGCCAGGATTGTGAGTACGGCAAGAAAGCCGCATACGAGTTGGCGCTGGGGGTTCCAAAGACCCATGCAACGGGGGGAATTGATCACGGTAAGAATGCGGCATTCGGTTGTTGGCAGCACCTGCTTCGAAGGAGCTCACATCGCTACGCACCCTCCGCAGCGAACGCTTTAACCATGCGATGTTGTCTGCAGCGCAACATCATCCA
>CAZDYZ010000454.1:0-1861 GCA_964509525.1 uncultured Acidobacteriaceae bacterium | reverse complement strand
GCCACACTGGTGGTGCGGTCCGAAGAAATGCTGGCGACGCCACAACAATTCCTTACGCGTTGTGAGGAATGGGGCGTAACAGTCCTGGACCTGCCGACAGCATATTGGCACGAACTGACTAATGATCTGCTACGCCGCCGTGAACGAGTGCCGTCGTGCATTAGACTTGTACTGATAGGCGGAGAAGCGGCGAGCGCGCATACGATGCTCGACTGGGGAAAGGTGGCTCCGCGTTGCGGCTTGACCAATGGATACGGTCCGTCGGAAACAGCCGTGGTTGCAACCATGCTCCATTGGTCGCCGTTTTCGATCCAGTCTGCCCTGCGATTGCGCGCATCAATCGGCCGTCCCATAGCGAATGCGCAATCGTACATATTGGATCGCTGGCTGAATCCTGTTCCTGTTGGGATACCCGGCGAGTTGTACATAGGCGGAGCGGGTCTGGCGCGCGGTTATCTCAATCAGCCGGAGTTGACCGAAGCGAAGTTCATCAGAAAGCCAGACGGTCTTTCAGGATCGAACGGTGACCGTCTTTACCGGACCGGGGATCTGGTCCGCTACCTGCCCGATGGCAACATTGAGTTTCTGGGCCGGCTCGATCACCAGGTAAAGGTTCGCGGATTCCGCATCGAGCTCGGTGAAGTCGAGAGCGCTCTGTCGCAGTTTCCCGGTGTCACCCAGGCGGCAGTTGTTGTGCAGGGAGACGGGCCCGACAAAGTGCTGGTGGCTTATGTGGTACTGAGCGGCGTCGAAGCAACAACAAGCGAAATACAGGGCTTTCTGGGGACCCGGTTACCGCAGTACATGCTGCCCGCCACCATCATTCGACTGGACGCCCTTCCGCTGACGGCAAGCGGCAAAGTGGATCGCAAGGCGCTCCTGCAATCCGCACACGCGAAGCTCGAACTGGGAACTCCATTCATTCCTCCACGCAACGAATTGGAGGAGCATCTGACGCAGATCTGGAAGGAAGTCCTCGACGTTGAGAAGATCGGTGTCAATGACAACTTCTTCCAGCTTGGCGGTCACTCACTGCTCGCCACCCAGGTCGTCTCCCGCTTGCGAGACACGCTTACCAGCTCAATCCCGCTTCGTGATATCTTCGAGGCCCCAACCATCGCACTGCTCGCCGAACGTCTCGACTCACGAAATCAAACAGCGGCGGCACCTGACAGCGATCATCTGCTGCGCAGTAACGCTGCCTCATCATAGAAGCCCTGAGGCGCGGTGCCGACTACCGATCCCTTGAAAACTGTGTGGCGTCCGTACACGAGCCAGGTCGTCAGCACCCGTCCGATGTACTTGCGAACCCGAAATTCGCCCGGGACCAGCGCCTGATACTCCGGGTAAGTAAGTCCAGCGTCGTATTTGCCTGCGAGCAGACCCGCTCCCACAACGGGCTTGCTGATTTCGTAGACCACATGCTCGTATTTGATTCCGTCGAGGTAGCCTTCCGTGGCTTTCACCAGTCCCAGGGTCCGGGGATTGGCCACAGCCTGCCTTTCAAGAAGTACGAGCTCCTTGGTGGGATAAATGAAGGTGTCGGTAACAAATACTTCGGAGTAGTACTTCTCGGTCACGAGGTGAACATCGAGATGGGCGCTGCATTGGATCAAATAATCCAGGTTTCCGCTCCGCAGATCTTCGAGACCATCGAGGAGCGACATGCAAAGCGCAATATCCGCGTCCTTGACCGAGTGAAAGCCAAGATAATTCTTTGTCGCGTTCTCGTGACAACTGCCGGCCGGCCCCAGTGTTCCAAATCGCAGAGTCATCGGTTGCCCACAGTCTCGTTAACTCTGGACTCCTCGATGATCTGCGCTTCGATCCTGCAGGTCTCTTCTATCAGAATCCTGTAAAT
>CAZDYZ010000453.1:0-6851 GCA_964509525.1 uncultured Acidobacteriaceae bacterium | reverse complement strand
TTTCGCCCGAGCCATAGGTTGCGTAGACAAAATGCAAGACAGATATTCCCGGCGGCGGTCCGTCATCAGCGGACCGCTTTCTCCATGTTAGCAGCTCAACCATAAAATGCGGGCGAGCCCACCCAAGACGCCGACTCGAAGGCTATACATCCTTGCCGCATTGCTTTGCCTATGGATCTTCGCCATTTGTTTCCGCTTAGTGCGGTTGCAGGTCGTCAAGTATGGCTTCTTCCTCCAGCTCGCTCATCGCCAGCAAAACAGGACCATCCCGGTCGAGCCTCGCCGCGGAAACATCTTCGACCGCTACGGTCATCCGCTTGCGATGTCGATCGATGTTGATTCCGTGTTCGCAGTACCCAGCGAGGTCCACGATCCGGAAACCACGGCTGCGGTTCTTGGCAAGGTGCTGAACCTCGATCCGAGGGAGATCGTGGCTCGCATAGAGTCCTCGCGTAACTTCGCCTACATCGCGCGCAAAGTCGACGCCGAGACCAGCGATCGTATTCGCGAGCTGAATCTGCGGGGAATCTACTTTCGCAAGGAACCGAAGCGCTTTTATCCGGATCGTGAGCTGGCAGCACAAGTCCTCGGCTACGTCGGCATGGACGATGAAGGTCTGGGTGGCCTGGAGCTCGTATTCGACGACGATCTACGTGGCATCCCCGGCAAGGAGCTTATATCGATCGACGCGCGTCGCAAATGGTTTGGCCGTGTAGAAAAGCCTCCCGATCCAGGGCAGAACCTTGTCTCGACCATCGATCAGACGGTCCAATATATTGCAGAGCGCGAGCTTGCTCGGGGTATGGAAGAGACCAAGGCGATTGCCGGTACCGTCATTGTCCAGAACCCCCGTACCGGTGAGATCCTGGCGCTGGCCAACCGACCCACCTTCAATCCGAACGTCTTCAACAATGTTCCGCAGGAATCGCTGAAGAACCGTGCGGTTAGCGACGTGTACGAGCCCGGCTCCGTGTTCAAGATTGTGACCTATTCCGCCGCTTTCGATCAACATCTCGCGAAACCCGAAGATTCGATCGACTGCCAACATGGTTCGATCGATGTTTTCGGGATGAGAATTCGGGATCACGAAAGCCTGGGTGTGATCACCATAGCGGAAGCACTCGCTCATTCCAGCGATGTGGCCGCCATCAAGGTCGGCATGCGGGTCGGCGACGAACGGCTCTATTACTATATCCGCGAGTTCGGATTTGGCGCGCAGACCGGAATTGAGCTTCCCGGCGAAACGCGTGGTTTGACGAAGCCGGTAAGTCGCTGGTCAAAGGTATCGATCGGTGCCATATCGATGGGCCAGGAAATTGGTGTGAGTCCGTTGCAAGTCACCGCCATGATTTCAACCATCGCGAATGACGGCATTTACACTCCGCCTCGAGTTGTGGCGGGGGAACTTCCCCCTGATGGAGCTCCCAAACCAGTTGTGTTTCAGCCGGCACCGCAACACCGTGTTGTTTCTTCGATGACTGCCGCACAGATGAAGAAAATGATGGAAGGTGTGGTACTTTTCGGAACGGCGCGAAGAGCAATCCTCAACGGATACACATCGGCCGGCAAGACAGGCACCGCTCAGAAAGTCGATCCTATGACAGGTGCCTATTCCAAAACAAAGTACGTCGCATCGTTCATAGGGTTCGCGCCGGTTAACACGCCAGTAGTGACGATCGGGGTAATTCTCGACTCGCCCATTGGGTTGCATCAAGGGGGACAGGTCTCGGCTCCGATCTTTAGGCGAATCGCCGAGCAGGTGCTCGAGTACATGCATGTGCCGCACGATGCGGACGTCAAGCCATCAATATTGCGCGCCTCGGTGAAAGACGCGGAAGATGAGTCCTCCGAGCGGCTTGGTTCGGGCCTGCAAATGGCCGACGCGGATGCAGCCAACACCGCGAATCCCCAGCTAGATACGTCAGTTACCGCCTCCGGATCCACAAAGCCGGGTGCATCAGAGACTACGGCTATGCTATCGCCGTCTGCAGCGGGGCCAGAGGTATCCAAGGTGCCCCCTCTGGAGCCGATCCAACCGGGCCAGATCGCATCGGCAAATAGTACCGTGGTCCTCGATGTGGACGGCGGGGCTGTAGTGCCGTCATTCCTGGGGAAGCCGCTGCGGGCGGCGGTGGAGAGTGCCCAGCGGGCGGGATTGGAGATTAATGCGATCGGAAGTGGCTTGGCGTGCGAGCAGTGGCCTGCGCCTGGCAACCGCCTGCCCTCAGGGCAAAGGATCACGGTGCGCTTCACACATTGAGTTTTGGGCAGTCCGTTTCATCACGGGCTCTGGGATGACAGGTTTCGCGTGAGTGATGCCTTGAGCCTCGGCATCTTTAACCACCGATCGGACCGAGGTCCCATGTTGCATTCCGCGACGAGTTGAATCACAGCGACGGTTGGCAGAGCATGTTCCAAAGGATGGGCGGACAAGTCACGGCCCGATGCCACGTGAAGATCTCTGGCCCGTCCTATTGCCGGCGAACATTGTGCTGCCTAGCAAACTCCTGCTGCCGGAACCGGACAGCGGATGATTAGTCAAAACGGCAATTGTGTTTCAGTAAGTCTGACCTGGATTGCATATGACACAGCTATAATGCGGGAAGAAATGAACTTCCTTCACTTGCTGGATGGCGCTGAAAGTCTCGCACAGCAAGGCAATCCTTCCGTCACTGGGCTTGATTACGACAGCCGTCGGGTAAAGCCGGGATGGTGCTTCGTCGCCATGCGTGGTGAAACAACTGACGGCAATTCCCACATTGATGATGCTTTGCAGGCTGGCGCCGTGGCAGTGGTAAGTGATTCTCTTCCGCCAAGAGCAGACGTTGCCTGGGCGCAGGTAGCGCATGGGCGGCGCGCGCTGGCCATCCTGAGCGCCAATTTTTATGGTCGCCCCGCAGAACGGTTGTTCATCACCGGCATTACGGGAACCAACGGCAAGACTACTACCGCATACCTGCTGGATGCGATGTTGCGCACCAGCCGCCGCAGGGCTGCGTTGCTCGGCACGGTGGAGTATCGCATCGGTGATGACGCTATGCCAGCGGTGCATACTACTCCCGAGGCCTTGGAATTAAATCAGAATTTCGCCCGTGCGCTAGCCTCCGGCTGCACGGAGGTAGTGATGGAAGTCTCTTCTCATGCTTTGGAACAGGAGCGAGTTTACGGCGTGCCGTTCGATGTCGCAGTGTTTACCAACCTGACTCGCGATCACCTCGACTACCACCGAACCATGGAAGAGTATTTTGCGTCAAAGGCGATTCTCTTTCTGGGTTCGTCGGGCACAAGGCCACCGCGGCGCTCCGTGATCAATCAGGAAGATGAATACGGCCAGCGCCTACTCAAACATTGCAGCGAACAGCAGGAAATCATCTCCTACGGCATCGATTCCGGCGATTTCCACACGAAGGATCTTAGGCTGGACAATGCCGGAGTCAGGTTCAAGCTGGTGACGGGGCGGGAAGACATCCCCATCTCGAGTCCATTACTGGGGCGAGTGAATGTATACAACTTGATTGCCGCTTCTGCTGCTGCCTACGCACGCAACATAGAACCCAGCGTTATTGCCGAAGCGGCTGCTCAACTTTGGCGAGTGCCCGGCCGCTTTGAACCGGTCGATGTCGGGCAGCCCTTCACGGTCGTTGTAGACTACGCGCACACAGATGATGCGCTGCACAACCTTATCGCCGTAGCGCGGAACTTCCTGGCTCAGCGCGGTGGCTACGGACGCGTGATCACGGTTTTTGGATGCGGAGGCGACCGTGACCGCAGCAAGCGCCCGCTGATGGGCGAAGTGGCAGGGAGGGATAGCGATTTTGTGGTGCTTACGAGTGACAATCCGCGAAGTGAGAACCCACTCGATATCATGAATGACGTTTTGCCGGGCCTGCAGCGTAGCGGTGCTCACTACACCATGGAACCCGATCGCCGCAAAGCCATTGCTCTCGCCATTGACGAGGCACAGCCAGCCGATATCGTCCTGATCGCCGGGAAAGGACATGAGAAGGTACAGGTCACCAGTGCCGGCGCAGCCCCGTTCGATGATGTCGAGGTGGCGCGAGATGCCTTGTGGAGCGCGGGTTACAAAGCAGTTCAGCCAGCGCCAACGGCAAGACCATGAAACTGGGCCTCTTTCAAGCCGCTGAGTTCATGCTGGCCTCCGGTGACTTCGATACCGACGCGGTCGCCCGCGGATACTCGATCGATTCGCGCACTTTGCAGCCGGGTGAATTGTTCTTTGCTGTGCGTGGCGAGCGGCTTGATGGGCACGACTTCGTCGAAGCTGCGCTCGCAAAAGGTGCGGTGGGCGCTGTGGTTCGTCAGGACGAGCTCGCGCGCTATGTTGCCAAGGCCGGGCTGCTGGTAGTGACGGATCCACTCGTGGCACTGCAGCGCCTGGGGGCAGCAGTGCGTCGGCTCTGGGCGAAGCCCCTCATTGCCGTTACTGGATCAGCAGGAAAGACAACGACCAAGGAAGCCATCGCGCACGTACTAGCGATGCGCCACCGCGTACTGAAGTCGGAAGGCAACTTGAATAACCAGTTCGGCATGCCTCTCCAGTTGCTGAAGTTAGAACCGGAGCACGATCTCGCGGTCATCGAGATGGGCATGTCGCATAGGGGCGAGATCACAGAATTGGCCAAACTTGCCGAACCCAACTGTGGGGTGGTGACCTTGGTTGCGCCTGTTCATTTGGAGTTTTTTGATTCCATTGCGTCAATCGCGCGCGCCAAGTATGAGCTGATACAGTCACTCCCGGTCGGCGGGATTGCTGTGTTGAATGCCGACGATGAATATGTCTCGCAATTCGGTCGCGACTTCCACGGCAAAGTCGTTACCTTCGGTATGAGTAAGGCGGCTGATGTGTCGGCGCGGAACGTAAAATCGCGTGGGTTGCTGGGATGGGAATTCGACACTATCAGCGACGGAGGCCAGTCGCATGCCATGCTGCCTTTGCTGGGCAAGCACAACGTCTACAATGCTCTGGCTGCCGTTGCCGTGGGGCTACAGTATGGGGTGCCGTTGTGCGAGGCCGCTGAGTCGCTAGCAACCTTATCAACCAGTGACAAGCGGGGAGAAGTCCTCAGCTATGGGGGCGCGACCATCATCAACGATTGCTACAATTCCAATCCGAAGGCACTCGACAGCATGGTGCATTCGTTGTCACAGCTGCCGGCGCAGCGTCGCCTCGTAGTCGCGGGCGAAATGCTAGAGCTCGGTGCCGCCGCTGAAGCCATGCATAGAGAGTGCGGACAACATATGGCCAAGTGTGGGATAGATGTGCTGCTCGGCGTTGGCGAACTGGCGAAAGCCATGGTTCAAGGCGCATCCGCGGCAGGAATGCGGGCGGAATTCGTGAACCTGCCGGAAGAGGCTGGCGAATGGCTGCGGCGCGAAGTTATGCCCGGGGACTTGGTTCTGCTGAAAGCATCGCGAGGCGTACGCCTCGAGCGGGCGCTTCAGACTTGGATGAGTAAAGCGCCGGTCGTAGCCCATTAAAGCTGTTACACACGATTCAGGACGGTAAGAAACTTGCTATATTGGCTGCTTTACCAGAAGGGGTTCGTCGCCTTTCACGTTGGCCCGTTCCGAATCTTCCGCTATTTGACCTTCCGCACTGCCTTCGCCAGCCTGACCGCGCTGTTCATCGGTCTCATCATCGGTCCGGCGGTTGTGCACCGCCTGCGTGAATTCCAGATCGGCCAGTATATCCGCGAAGAGGGCCCCAAGGCCCACTTGAAGAAGGCTGGGACGCCAACCATGGGTGGTGTGCTCATCGTAGTGGGCATGATCGTACCAACGTTGTTGTGGGCCGACTTAAGCAACCGCTTCGTGTGGATAGCTGTAGCCGCCACCGTGATCTTCGCTGCGATTGGATTTGCCGACGATTACTTGAAAGTCGTCCACCGGCGAAATCTGGGCCTTACGGCTCGAGCTAAGCTGGGATACCAGATCTTGGCAGCGCTTGCCATTGGAGCTACGTTGAGTGCACTGGAGACCCACAATCTCTACTCAACGCGTCTGATAGTGCCTTTTCTCAAGCATTTCCGACCGGACCTGGTCATTAGTCGTCTGCATCACGGCTGGGTATCGCCCTTGGCATTTCTACCTTTTATAGCGTTTGTTGCACTCGTCATTGTCGGCTCCAGCAACGCAGTAAACCTCACCGACGGACTCGACGGATTGGCAATCGGCTGCACGGTTATAGCTGCTGGTGCGCTTACCGTGCTTACGTATGTGAGCGGACACGCTGTCTTCGCTGATTATCTGGAGCTTTCGAAGATGCCGCAGGTTTCCGAGGTAACGATCTTGTGCGGCTCCATGGTCGGATCCGCGATCGGATTTCTGTGGTACAACGCGCATCCGGCTGAGATCTTCATGGGCGACGTGGGATCGCTGACGCTTGGAGGAGCGATAGGGACGGTAGCTGTCATTATCAAGCAGGAGCTGCTGCTGCCCTTCATAGGCGGCGTCTTCGTGATCGAAGCCCTCTCGGTCATTCTGCAAGTGGGTTCATACAAGCTTCGCAGGAAGCGCATTTTCAAGATGGCACCCATTCACCATCACTTCGAACTGCTGGGTTGGAGCGAATCCAAGGTGATTGTGCGCTTCTGGATTGCCTCTCTGGTGTTTGCACTCTTTGCTCTCACCACCTTGAAGTTACGGTAGGGATGTAGTGAAACGTGGCACAATGGCGGGCGGGCAGAATTCTTGATGGACGTCAAAGGTAAACGCGTGCTGGTGGTCGGACTGGGGAAGTCCGGCGTGGCTAGCGCTCTGTTTCTGGAGAAGCACGCCGCGCGTGTGACTGTCTCCGACGCTAGGACCGAAGAGGAACTCCCCCAGGACAT
>CAZDYZ010000452.1:0-5438 GCA_964509525.1 uncultured Acidobacteriaceae bacterium | reverse complement strand
GCGTGATGGCGATCTGCGCCGCCACGATTCCCCTACCAATCCGTTGACTGCTTTGAGAACCCGCCTGCCCACGACCGCCTTCTCCTAGGCCCTCGCGCACGTCGCCAGACGTGGCCCGTATAGCGGTAAACGCCCCGAGTCCCACGGCAACGACGGTCGAAAGCAGGAAGGCGAACACCAGGACTGGAATATTGATGGACACGCTGTCTAAGCGCGGGAGGTTTCCCGGTGCGAGCGCGACTAACCCCTCCACACCCAAGAACGCTCCCAGCACTCCGAGGCCGCCACCGATGAGCACAAGGAGGAATGCTTCGGCGAGAAATTGGCGGATTAGGCGTCCACGTGCTGCGCCCAGCGCACTACGAACGGCGAGTTCACGCTCTCTCACCGAAGCCTGCGCCAGCATCAGGTTGGCAACGTTCGCGCACGCAACTAGGAGAAGAAACCCCACCGCTCCAAGCAGCACCAACAGGGCCGAGCGAGCCTTGCCGGTTATGGAGTCCTGCAGCGGGACGACAATTCCATCTTTTAGAAGATAGTCGTTCTGTTCGCTCGAGGTATCGTGAATGCGACGCGCGATCGCGCTGATCTCTGCGTTCGCCTGCAAGACGGTTACACCTTCGCGAAGGCTGGCGACGGCGCTGTAGTTATGCGAGGTACGGCTTGGATTCTCACCATCAACATCGGCCGGCAACCACAAGCCAGCATCTGACGGGAACTCAAACCCCTCCGGGAGCACGCCGATAACGGAGAAGACCGCGTTATCAATCCTCAAGTGCGACTGCGAAAGATCACGAGGCGATCCGAGATATTGCTTCCAGTATCCATAGCTGGCGAGAGCGACTGGGGCGGCGCCTTTCTTGGCGTCCTCGGCGGTGAAATCACGGCCGATGATTGGCTGAACACGGAAGACCTTAAGAAAGTCAGGCGAGACTCCTGCAACTACAGAGCGGGTCGGGTGCAAACCGCCTGAGACAGATGTGATGGCATCGCTGTACTTTGCAATCGCCTGGAAGCTGTGGTTTTGATCATGGAAGTCGTCGAAATTCGGGTCGGCGAGGCGGGACCAGGTGCCTTTGGTGTTGACTTCAAAGACGGCCATGATTCGGTTCGGATCGGGGTACGGTAGTGGTTGTAGCAAAACGCCATACACAACCGTGACGATTGCCGTGGTGGCGCCGATAGCCAGGGCTAGCGTGGCTACAGCAACGGCCGTGGATCCGGCACTCCTACGCAATATCCGTAGTGCATGACGTAAATCCAGAAGTATCGTTTCCATGAGCGTCGAGACTGCTACCCGCTGGAGATGGCTCTAGGCTGCGTCAACAAGTAGAGAGCAAATCCCATTCCACATTTCTAACATTGTAAGGAGTTGGTGACCAATGCCTGGAGCCAGGCAATAGCAGTGCCGAAACAGGTGGCTGTGACCATCCGCGGACCTAAGTGTACAAAAGTGGACATTTTTTGGGGGGTAGGGGCGAGGCTGCTCAGGAACCAGCGCTGACTCAAGTCCCAAAGCGTGGAGTCGGGTAGCTTAAGTCGGTTCCTTATTGAGGCTTCGAAGTGAGATGTTAGCGCACATTCATCACTGCGAACTCGTGTATGTAGAGAACAGGCCATACCGACCGTAGGGCGCACAACCAAGCATGAAAAGGTCAGTCAGACTAGTCGCACTGCTCGGATTGGCGCTTACAACCCAGCATTGAGGAGACCAGAGAATCCACCAGCGCTCTTGGGACGGAAGTCTGAAACTCGTTACTGCTGTATCCCGGATGTTGCCAGATCGTTTCTAGTCGAAGCATCGGCCAGTCGGACTCGAAGACGTCGGACTGGTCACCCACATTCTATTGACTGCAGGTAGTGACCGAAGTCTCAGTTGCGAACCAGGCGCCCGGAGCTAAGCGCTCTACTCCGACAGAGGCACTGATGCCTGAGCTTTTGTCCCAGTAATAGCAGAGCTGCTTGATGCTCAATGCCTCTTCGCACTTCACTTCGTCGCCCAGTACTGGGAGTACAAACGGCGGGACGATGCTCCCCAGAATTCGCCGAAGCTCTGCCCGTGCAACCGCTACCGGATCGCTTCGCCACAGCTGGTTATCGTTCTGCTGGGTGGCTGACGCTTCCTGCACGGCCGTCGTGGACGCCGTGATTGCATGCTTCTCAGTCTTGCAACGCTCGCCCGAATGCTTGGTCCAACGCCCGTCATCGCAACTGTAGAAAAGCGTGGTGAAGGGGGACCATCTGATTCGGATCCATTGGTGGTCCCCTTCCATGCGCGGATCCTTAACCTCCGGCGCTGCTTCCAATTCTGGGACAATAGTCGCCTTCAGTTGGTCTGTTTTCACGAACCTTCCTAGATCGCGCGCGAACGGAGAATCGCAACTTAAGTTACCGCCCCAAACAATCAGTGGCACGTTCTGATACCCGTTCCAGCAAAGCACCAACCAGTCTTGCTGCCCTCTCTTTGCGAATTCTCCTTTGACAACATTATTCGGTGAGGGCACAAGATCGGTCTGGGCGACAGAGCAGCCGCTCGTTTCCAAAAGTGACGTCACTTTCTCTGGCAGCTGAAAGGATGAGAGCGGCAGGGTTCTGGGGGGATTCCCCACGCTGAATTGATTGAATCGCCGTGTTCCAGCATATTGGTAGGTGGTGCCATTCCAACCCCACGCGTCCACCGTGACCGTCTGTGGACCAGAACTTTCCGGATCTCCTTCCTCCGGCATACTGATGTCAATCTCTCCGTGGTTGACTGTAACCTTCGCAGCTGGTCCGCACCAGTCATGACCTTCGGGTGTTTGCTGCTCAGACCAAATCTTGTGGTACGGTGTTGTGGCCAGAAACACAGTCAAGGTTAGACAACTGTTTTCGCCTGCGGAAGTGACCAAAAGTATGTGTCGACGACTTGCCAGGGCCTGCGTATCTAGGCTCTCGATCTGAGAGTCGTCGTCATCCGAGTCAGCATAGTGCGAAGCCAATCTCCAAAGTTCATGTACGGCAGACAGCGGAAGACCTGTTTCCGCTGCCCACTTTGCCTCTGCTTCGCGATGAACCTTTGCTAAATCCTGACCGCGGCTACCAACGGTGACGGCAATAGCAAGAGCGAAACAGGAGAAGAGGCGAATGGACTGGCGTCCCATAGCGGCATTCTAAGCCACGGCGTTAGCCAAGGATGGCCGTTGATCCAGTACTTTTCCACATGCCGAATCTGAGCCAAAGATTTTTCGTGCAAACTCCGGGTTGCAGAGTGGCCGGTTGTCTTTCTCCGCATGCCGCGGAGAGCCGCTTTCTTAGTTCTCGTGGATCGAACGGGGACGGCGAGCAGTGGCCCACCAACGCAAATACCCTGGAAAAACTTGCGCCTGTTTAGTCGGGCGTACACCCAAGATATTCTTCATGACCTTCGAAGATCTTGCGCAACCATCCTTCGAGCTGCAGGCGGAGGCGCCTTGTTTTCTGCTCACTCGTTTCTGGACTCGTTTCCTCAACCGCAAGGTCCGAGGTTGGATTGCTGGTATTCGAATAAGAAGCCATGGCGTTATCTCCTTCGTGGCTCGGCGCGTCTCCTGGCTCCCGAGCATTCGGCGAATCGTAGTTTTCATCGCCGCGAGCGCCCTAACATGCAAGAACTCCGTGGCAATGTTCCCTGCTTAGGGTTTGCTGCCACTCTGCGATAGGGTGCAAGACGCCTGCCAACAGGCAACCCGACAACAGAGCAGCTTTGACGACTTTGCATTTGCAATGGCATAGAACAGCGGCAACCATTTCTTGCGTGGTTCGCTGGTTTATTTCCGTCTGAAGGTGCTATCCGGATTGATAGTGGCGACTATCCAATTGGATAGCTCTGGGGCGTCCGCCAAGTATAAGGGAGAGGTATATCCACAAAATCGGAGCATTCAGCCAAATGGCCTCCGAACCTCCTGATTCTCATTACTATCGTGGTGTAGCGCGTTGGGGTTGAACCAGCGACCTGCCTGCAGGACTCCTAGGTTGCTGTCTAAGGATTCCTCTGATGTGGAGCTACAAGCTCGCCGCGACGTTTGTCCAATGCATTCTTTCCTTGAGTTAACCGACAGATCCTGAGACAAGGAAAAAAGAGAGCTGAGACAGCCTTCTTTAACTGAGATTGAGCCGGGAGGAGAAAGGCTTGGTCAAGAGGAACATGCAGCCTGATAGCGAGTTCTGAGGGCATCCGTCAAGGCTGCGTCCGCATGATCGCGGGTCCGTCATCTACAGCGAGCTTAGCAAAAATTGGCGGCGATCGAGGGATTACTCGGTCGCCGCTAAGTGTAGACGTTCTTATCTGGCCGACATTTACTGACCATTCCCTGACGGGGTGGCTACGAAGCCGGTATTGATTGGAGCTGTGCCGTAGAAGCCGACCAGCTTGCCCGCGTCGTTAATGCCATTGACGATGGTCGTGCCAACGCCATCAGGCGCATCCACCGTCACGTAACTGGCCGTGGCGATCGTATATACGAATCCGTGAGTCAGGCCGGCGCTGTCCGTATAAGCACCAACGATCTTTCCCTTGTTATTGAGTCCGAGTGCCTGGGTGAAAGTGCTGCCGGGAATATCCAGCGGCATGAAGACGCCGAGGTTGATTATCCAGCCGTGGTTTACACCGTTGGCATCGATGAAGAATCCGCTCTTGACATCGCTATTGTTAACGCCGGTAGCCTGCGCTCCGCCAACCGCTCCAGGAATCGTGATCACTTCAAACACACCACCGATTTCATCATAGATGTAGGGGAAATCGGGGGTGGTGTTGTTGGGACTGAGGCTGTAATAGCCTGCCGCCTGGTGGAAATCATTCTGGCTCAGCAGTTGGTTGAATGCAGTGCCAGGATAATCGACCGTGACGAAGCCATCCTGACTGCTATTGTAGAAGCCATGGGTAACTCCGTTGCCATCTACATAGAAGCCGTCCGTCGTCAGGTTGTTGTTGATGCCGATGACTTGGGTCATGGCGGAGTTGGGAAAGTTCTCACCGGTGAAGCTGTTGGGCAATACCAGAGTGAATCCCTGGTTCTGATTGAAGTTATGGTAGCCGGCAATGACGTTGTGGTTGTTGATACCTAGCAACTGGGTAAACGAAACGTTGGGGTCGTTGAAAACAACCTTCTGGAAGCTGTAGCTCTGTTGCGCAAAGGCTGAAACGCAAAGCAGCAGCGCGAAGACCAGTGCGAAGGACAATTGAAAGCGTTTCATGGCAATTTTTCTCCTTTTATGTCTCTTGGGTCGGGTGCGGCCCGAAGTGAACTAGTTTTGGATTTCTTCTGGGAGGCCGCTCTGCAGAGTTCTTACGTCCACAACCGCCTCCACTTCCATATGTGACATTCGCGTCCGGATTCCCTCATGCGGAAATAACTTTTTTTGTGGCTGGTGGCCGGACGGGGAAGGCTAGAGTTCAAAGGTGGGCGGTATGCTTGCTCATA
>CAZDYZ010000451.1:0-2699 GCA_964509525.1 uncultured Acidobacteriaceae bacterium | reverse complement strand
GGGGCGGGCGAGGACCGTGACATCGACGCCTCCGGCGTGCAGGCGAGTGGCGCAGACCGAGCCGTTCACGCCCGCGCCGATCACGAGAATTCTGGGCTTGTCGCTTTCCATCTCAGGACTCCTGCCTCAGGGATGACAACGCGCGGCCGGAGGCAGGCACCGGCCGTGACAGGTTCATACCAGTTCCCGTTTTGAGTGTAATCACCTGTTATCGCCAACTATCCCTCCGGCCAAGGGACGAACCCGTCCGGGCTGACGAGTCCCGCGTCGCTTTTACGACAAGCTTCTAGAAAACTAGTGTTGATCGTGAAGGAATGCTGCAAAATTCGCGACATCCAGCGTGCCGAGTCCAGCTCCGAGATTGTAGCCGTTGCTGCCGTAATAGAACCAGTTGTCGCCATATTCGATCGCATGCAACGGAGGTTTCGGACCGAAGTATGCCTGTCCGGTTCGTGCCAGCTCATAGAGCGTAGGGTTTAGGAACCCGACCCGCCTGTTCAAATCTTGCGCCAGTAACGCGGCCACGCCATTCAGTTGTTGGTCGACAAAGCTGGTGCCCCCGTAGCCCGGATTCAAGCCAAATCCGGTCACGCTCGAGGTGTAGTAAACCACATACCCCGTGTACGGATCGGCATTGAACGACACGTCTGGGAGGTTGCGGCCTGGATAAAATGGGGCCAGCACGTCCAAAAGTCCATAAGGTTGGAGGTAGAAAGCCTGCCCGGGCTGGCTGAGCTGTGTTCCAAAAATTCCAAATTGGTAGAAAGGCTCGGGAAAGGTGACGCTAACGCCTCCGCCGCTTCCAATTGGAAAGATTCCGCAGGCGATTGGATCCTGCCCCAAAATCTGTTCGCAAAAGCCGATTTGATAATCCCAGCTCCACACCCTCTCATGCCGGATGTCGACGTAAAAGTTAGAAGGAGGAGTACAAGCCGGATTCAAGCACAGCTCTACGCGGCCGGGCAGCGTTGTCCCGCCGGCAGAGGTGATGAGCGAGTCGCCACCTGGAGAGCTCACGCTCAGGGTTAGGCTGCAACTGTTTGGCACCGAGGGGGAGTACGGTCCATAGCACTCAAAATCGTAATTGGCCAGGTAAGCGCCAGCATCGCCCGACGCAGCGAACACCGCCTGGCCCTGGATTGCGGCACGAAGCAGAAGTTCGTGTATCGCGTGGGATGCGCCAACTATTTGCCCGGTAATGGGATCGATTACAGGATAGTTTTCAAGATTTGTCAGCCATTCCCATACACCCCAACTTATACCAAGCGAGTCTGCTTTGTTATCGTCTATGGCTTTGGCAAAAACGTCAACCAAGTTAAATTCAAAATTGGGCCCTTGGTAAATAATGATGTTGGCACCTGGGGCGACTCCGCCGGACTGCTCAACATCAAGGGTGGTTTCGAGAGAGCCCGATACGTCGCTAGGTGCGCCCGGTCCGCCATCGACGTTGACGACTTGGATGCGGTTCGGATTGACATTCAGCCCGAGCGCATCCCAGTAGGCAAAGACATCGCTCGGTGTGATGGAGGCAAACGTCAGGATGCCGATCGTGCGACCAGCCCCCGTCCGGCCTTTTTCATAGAGTGGTTCTACGTCGTAATACCGAGCGAAGTCTGTCACGGTCAAAGACCCAAAGGGATCGGCCAAAGTCGATGACGCGCTCGATTGCGCCCGTTTGTTCACCAGAGGAGCGACTTTATATAGTGGTCGCATGGCTGGCCTGTTGTCGAGACCCACAACTGCCGATACAGCCGCCGAAATTTCCGCAGGAACTGTGGCGCGACTCAGTGGCGCATGAAACGTGTAGCCCGCAACGTCACCGTGTGGGGCAACTTCAAAAGTATGCAGACTCACCGCGAAAGCGCGTTCCATATTAGCTGGCAGGCCCGTTACCTTTAGCGTAGTCGCGGTTGTTATTTCAGCTGTCAGCCCGTACTTTGCAAGAGCCGCAACGACCTTCGCAATGTCGGCGCTAGGGGGCGCAAAGCGCGCTACAAACTGATCAGCGGTCAGAAATTGGTGGTACAGCGGATCGCCTCGAGTGTAGAGAGCCTGCAGTAGTTTCTCCGCATCATCGAGCTTGGGCAACTCAAGAGCGATAGTCACCGAAATCGGCGTTGTCCCTGCTACAGCTGTGAGCGAACCCCGGTCGATTGGCCTAGGCGTGTCTGCAGTGGGATAAGGTAACGCCTCATGCCGAGGCGTCTGACCCTGGGCGCTCGGTAGAACTCCCAGAACCAAGAGCGACAGCAAGAATCCAATCTTCGATGTCCTCATGGAATACTCTCCCTTGCCGCTGATATGTGCGACTGCCATGCTCAGGGATGTCTAGTAAACGATCGCAATATGCGGGAGTCGCGGTTGCGCACGGTCTTTTACACCTCGTTGAATGGGATTGTCAATCGCATTTTTCTTCGTACGCTTGAGCCAAGGCATCTCTTTGCAGGCCAGCTGTGGTAGTCCTAGCCTGAGGTCGCGGATTTAGCGCACAGCTGGAACCAAGGAACTCGGTCAATCCCTCGGAAAGCCCAGCGGGCCGGAACGTTTCAAGCGGAGTTCTAAGTAATTCCCTCGTGTGTTGTCGGCAACACGGTGGCCGGAGACTTCACCGTTCATCTTGTTGTACAAGGTGTAGATGGCCTCTCGGCAGACAAAACCGCCGCTGTCTCCGTAAGTGGCGCTGTGGTCCTGCCGCCCCC
>CAZDYZ010000450.1:0-6980 GCA_964509525.1 uncultured Acidobacteriaceae bacterium | reverse complement strand
TGCAATCCCCCCCTGGGGTCCTCAAAGAAGCTGTTATTGGCAGTTGCTGAACTTCAAAGAAGCCACTCGAGTACTCCAGTCAAATTCAGCGGTCACCATGTAATACTCCTGGGCATACCAGAAAGTGCAGCCGTCGGAACCGTCAATTGCCATGCTGCTGTAATCCCCCCAGCGGTTCTCAGTGTCGGTTTGCGAGCCCATGCCACTAACGATGACCTGTTCCGCTTCCATCTGGCCCAGCGGATCCTTGACGGTGCGACCGGTGAAAGCGGTTGAGGGATCTACAGTTGAACTGGAAAGGCTGTAGCCCAAAGCTATGTCACCAACCTTATCTCGGGTCAGAGAACCCATCCAGCGGTAATTGGAGTCGGGAGCAAACGTGCCAGACTGAAATAGCGACAATCCGCTAATCGTGACCGTCTTTATGGGCGCGGTGAATTCATACCATCGCACACCCGCTTGGCCTCCCGATGCGGTCGCGACGTGGTTCACAAACCAATGTTGTGCAGGCGCCGGCAGTGGGGGCGTTGCGTTGACGTGAGCAAGAGGACCGTCATCCCAGTAGGCAAACCGGTACATCAAGCGGTCGCCCAGTGAGGCCACCCCCGAGCCGTTCGGCTCTGGGATGCATGCTCCCCTGATGGGGTTGCTATCACAGAACGGAGTATAGGTGGGTACGGTAAACGGATCGGCCAAACCACTCCCCACAAATGTTGACTCCGAGGGATCGGAGAAGACCGGGTGCATCGAGTAGAGATACAAATGGTCGTTACTGGTGTCCACGTCATAGCTGCCGATGAAGAACTCATCCTGGCCGTTGGGCGGCGCGAGGTTGGAATCCTGATCTGCCGGCAAGAGGCTGTAATCATTGTCCGTGAGCTGGAAGCAGATCTGCTCGGCCGTTTTGTCGCCCACCAACAACTTGGTGCTGTTATAACCGCAAACCTCTGCGCCTACGAACTCGCTGCCGCTGGGGCCGAAGTTGTTCATGGTCTCAAAATACCCGCTGGGCCAAATGCCATACTTCGGATAATCCGGGAAGCCCGAGCCTAGCGAAAACGCATAGAGATAATACGAGCCTGTCGCATCATTCGTTTGGGAGACCGCTATGCATGCCGTATATTCGCCCTCGACGAATACGTTCTGCGCCAATAGCCAGCGGTGAGCAGTTTTGTCCCATTGGGAGATAATGTCGCCGTCATTGTTGGCGGCGCATGTGCCGCCCAGAGCGGACCAAATTGTGTTGCCTTCGACAGGGCCGAGGATCGTGGAACCCGTGGTTTTGTCAAAGATCGCGTAGGAGACATTCACCCATTCAACTACCTGGGAGTCGCCGACCGCGGCGTTGGTATCAGGAGGAGCATCAGGAACTGAGTAATCAGGAAAGCCGTTTCCGACACCCAGCAGGTTCAAGCCAAGAGAAATACTCGCCGGTCCGCCGGGCCGGCTCTGCTCAACTGGATCGACAGCAGGACCGAGTTGTCTGCCGGGATGGAAGTTAACGTAGCGCACAGGATTGGCTTCGTGGAAGCCATATATCGGCGGTCTTGGCAACTTGGCTAGCTCACTAAGAGGTGGCGAAATCGCGAACCCTTCAGCATGGCGAACTGTCATCGATGGGTTATCCTGCGCATATACTGGCAGGGTACAAAACACAAGCACGCCCAGAGTTACTCCTAAAGCCGCTAAGGACGCGCCGAAGATTTTCCTTGTCATGGCGATCCCATTCTCCTTTTTTTTTAAACTTCACGCATTCGCGCTGACACGCAGCGGAGTGTCTTGGAAATTCGGAAGGTTGGGTTGAATACTGGTCGGGTCTCACGTAGAAACCTTTTCGGTTGCTGGCGTAATAACAAACCTGGGGGACCGGGCGGAACACAATTAGACCATAAGGACTAAGGGCGAAGCAACTCATTCTTTTTTTGGTCACATTGTCAACGCCACTGTTTCGCCCTAGCGGCGGATAATGTCTTCTGTCTCAAAACAAATGCTCCACATCGGGCGAACGATCGCACGGCATGTTACACTCGAGAGCCGCAGCGTAACTGCTAACCGCTCTGACAGAGACTACCTGTGGCAGGTTTCTTGCTCTCCAACCCTCCCACGAAGGGAATTGCCAATTGCTACTTGACAGACCCCGCTTCGTTGCACTCTTTCGGTGTACTGCTGCTCTCCTTATTGCGTTGACGGGGAGTGCGGCCGCATCCTTCGGCCAACAAACCGTAGTGCGAGACGCCGGCGGCGGCAGGAAGATTGAGCTGGACTATAACACCGTTGGCAAGGTCATCCAGCAACGCACTCTTGGTCCCGATGGCAAGCTTCTTTCAAAGGTCGATTTCGAGTACAAACCTGGATACCTGGGTGCTCAACAAACGGATACTTCTTACTGGCCCGACGGGAAAATCCACAAAATTACACGTAATACTTACGATGAAAGCTCGAACTTCACGGGCGAGTTTATCCAGGTCTTCGATGAGTCCGGCAAGCAAATCGCTGGTCACAGGCTGACACATGATCCTTGGACTGGGGTTTACAGCTGCCAAGAATGGAATGTTGCTGCGCAAGACTACCGGGCCATTGAATGTCCGTCGGGCGAGGAATCGCGTGGACCCGAGGAGGTAAGGAAGTTCACCTACGATGAGGTCATGCAGCATCTACAGACCGCGCGAAAAGCGCCTTCCGAGACCCGTCCACTTAAAACGCCCGGAAGCAAGGAAGTTGGCGTAGTGTTACCGGCGCAGGTCTGGCCTGGTGAGCGAGTATCAGGCAGAGTGGTTGAAAACCCTGAGCGATTTGAAGAAATGCCAGAAGTTACGGTCAAGCGAGTGGCGGTGCCGTTTGAAGCAGACGGCGCAGCATCCCAGCTTCCCGGATGGAACGTCGAGTTTCCGGGTGAAAGCCCGCAGCGCGCTGATGGGCCGATCAGCTTTGTCGTACCCCGTGGCCCTATCGGACTTGACATCACGTTTCGGCAAGCTGCAAACCCCGCCCGCTTCGTTTCGAAGCAATTGAGCTTTTCCCAGAGTCCGCGAGCGAGGAAACCACAAACTCCACGCTTGTTCGAGGCCGCCGCCCTTTGCGTGAAGGGCCAGCTCTGCTTTGTGCGCGGGCCGTTCAGCGGGGATAGCAGAAAGACTTTCGCTGCTTTTGGGGACCGTCCAGCAACCATCGTCGTCGAAACATCCGAAGCAGCTTATATCAATGTCCCCGAACCGACCGAACCCGGTGCACGGCCCTTGTTCATAGCCGAGGGCTCGAAGCTGGTTGCATTGCCTGTCGTGGTCGCCGGCTTGACTATCAGGAATGCCGATCGCAGACTGCAACAGGACCAGACTTTGATTGTCTATCCCACCTTGGCGGGCCCCGAGAGCCTCGTGGATTGGCGAAGGGGCAACTTTCCGGAAACCAACCTTGAGCGGGCCCGCAACTTGGTTCCTGGGTTCCAATTGCCACAGGATCATCGAGAGGCACGAGGAACGCGCGAGGCCGACGAAAAGAAGGGGGGTGAGATTCTCCTGGTTGTCAGGAATTTGACCCTCGAGCAGGTCTCGTTGCGAAGTTCGAAGAACCAGAAGCTAGTGTTTCATTTGAGCGATGAATCCTTCAGCCGAGGAGAGTTCAAGTATGACCTCGTGGTCGAGGCGAAGAAACCGGGCAATTTCGACGTGAGAGGCTACGTCATTCCATTCTTAGCACCAGTAAGAGGACAGGAGTTTACAAGAAGAAGCGCGAGCTCAGACTGAGTGACCGCATGAGGAAAGGCCGCGTTAACTCAGCCTGCAGCTAACGAGGAGAGTGGATGATTGCTTGTTCCCGCACAAGCACAACAAGGGAGTTGAGGGGACATATCACCCTGACGGAAACAAAGCTAGACAAGGTTGGACGCTCTTGCTGTTTCGAAGAGCTCTCCACTGCAGGGGCTAACTATTTAGACCGAAGTTTGTCTAACGCTGCTACTACTGCGGTAGTGGTCTTATAAGCGATATTGCGGCAATTTATTCCTAGACTGAACTAGGTTAATGGAGTAGTCTTCATGTGGTGCGGCAGGGTACCTTCCCCTCCAATAAGATCTCGAGAGCTGCATGAGACTGGGAGGTTGTGTCCGTCTCGCGTGGCTCAGCTGGGTATTTTGTTGTCTCTGCACGCCGATTCTTCGTTTCTCAAGAGTCACGGTGGAAATTGACAATCTGATGGGATCGCAACTGGCGAAGGCGGAGCTAGAGAGTCCTTGCGACCTGAGCCAAGCATTTTGCGGACGCCGCCAGCCTGCATCGGCGGGATTGGAAGTTTCTGTTGAGCTTGAGAGAGTAAGTCATTGGGAACGCTGCCAGTCTGAGGGCACTGCAAAAGCGTCTCGACCGACGTCGCAGAAAGCCGGCATGAAGCAGGGACGACCGGCTTAATGCAACGAGTAACTGCATTCCGTTTTCCCAACCCCGAAGGCTGGCTTCCGCAACGGTTTTTGCAACCCATAACCAAAAAGGAGAGATAAATGAAGAGAAGTACATGCTTGATGATCACAGCTTTAGCGATCATCGCGATATCAATAAGCGGCTTCGCGCAGAACGAGGGATCACCGACTAATGGCACAATAGTTGCCCCACCCAGCGCTCTTGGTCTGGCCCCGGGGATGCCGCGCACGCCACTGCTTATTTTTGTGCCCGACGTCAAGCCTGACAATAACCCGCCACCGACCGCCGAGACGCCGGGCTCCATCGCCTGCATCTACGGAGTGACACCTCCAACCACTGGATGTCCCAAGAGCGGTTCTCCCGTTTCTACCGGCGGATCGAAAGCCATCGCGGTGGTGGAATACGGCAACAACAGTACCCTGCAATCCGATTTCAATACGTTCAATACCAAGTATGGGTTGCCAGCCCAGACGCTACAATTCATTTGTGACTGCGGTTCGTGCCCTAGTAACAACGGAACCGGCTGGGATGTTGAGACCGCGCTCGACACGCAATATGCTCATGCGATGGCACCCAACGCACAGATTATTGTGGCGCAGTTTTGCAGCGACCCATTTCAGGGTGGTACCAGTGCCGCCGAATATCTGGCTGGGCAGGCCGTAGCTGGCTACGGCGGCGGTGAAGTCTCGAACAGCTTTGGATACGGTGGAGAATTCAGCGGCGAACTGGACTATGACCAGTACATGACGACGCCCTCCGTCGTGTATTTTGCCTCGGCTGGCGATTCAGGCTGTGCCACGGATTACCCCATGGCGTCGCCGAATGTGGTCGCCGCGGGCGGTACGCACGTCGTGCGTGATAGCAACGGCAATTTCGACGGTGTCGAGACCATGTGGGTCGGCACGGGCGGGGGGATCAGCCAGTATGAGCCGCTTCCCAGCTACCAGCTTCTTATCGGTAATATCACCGGACCGCACCGTGGCACCCCTGATTGGGCAGCCGATGCTGATCCCAACACCGGCGTCGCAGTTTACAGCACTACAGGATGCGGCGGATGGTGTCAGGTCGGTGGGACCAGCGTTTCCTCACCGGTGCTGGCTGGCGTCGTGAACAACGCGGGCAGCTTTGCCACGCGCACTTCGTCGGAACTCCAAAGGACCTACAATTATTACAAGAATCCCGCGCTCTACCATAACTGGTTCTTTGACGTGGTATCGGGCAGCAACGGGGGCAGCTGCGGCGGTGCCAAGTTCGGTTGGGACGAGGGCACTGGCCTTGGTGCTGTCAGGCATTCGACCACCGGATTCTAACCAATGGCATCCTCCACGAGGCGCGCTCTCGCAGCGCGCCTCCTACGCCTCCGATGCGGTCACGTTAAAGACCTTGCAGCGGGGTGGCCCACTGTCGGTGACCGCTTAGCATCGGTTTGCGCAGACTCCCATGACGCGAGTGCCGCATTTGGTGCGGCCGCCGTTCTTTGGCCGATTCATCAATCACCGAGTGCGATGAACGGGTGATAACTTTCGTTGATGCGTCTGTATTGCGTATTTGCTAAATCTAAGGAGCCGAAGCGATGCACACCTATGACGGAGGCCCTTAGATGTTCAACAAATCTTCCCCGCAGAGCCAGTATGTGCTTTTGAAACTGGTCCTTTAGAAGACGGATCAGAAGAACGCGGCAATGGACCAACATCACAATTTACATTGACACCCTAGCAAACGGGCATGAGCCTTTTCTCGTTGGGTCGAGTCGGACAAGACGATCAAGGCTCTTAGAACGAGAGTGCAAGGGGTCGCTTTCATTAGCTCTCGATCGACTGCGTCCACTCGCGCCTCTGCCTAGCTTCTGATTGCGTAAAGACACCCGCAATCCGCCCGCCACAATTGGTACAGCACCCATTCCGCAGCCGATTCGAGACAACTGAGTGCCACGAGCGGGTGATGACCACCTGCCCGCATCCCGGGCAGATCGTGTTGCCGCCGTCGGAGTAAATATTGCCTTCGTACACGTACCTGACGCCCATCTGCATGGCGATTCGGCGCGCGCGGTGCAGCGTCTCCGGCGGAGTCGGCGGCTTGTCCTGTAGCTTGAAATCAGGATGGAACGCAGTGAAATGCAGAGGCACGTCATCGCCCAGTTGTTCCAGTACCCACTGGCAAAGATTCTTGAACTCGGAGTCGTCGTCGTTCAGCGTCGGAATAATAAGGTTGGTGATCTCGAACCACACATTGGTTTCGTGGCGCAGCCACTTCAGCGTGTCGAGTACCGGCTGCAAATGGGTGAGCGTGATCTTGCCGTAGAACGCCTCTGTAAAGGCTTTGAGGTCAATATTGGCAGCGTCAATGTAGCGATAGATATCAAAGAACGCTTCGCGCGTAATGTAGCCGTTCGAAACCATCACCGTGTTCAGGCCGGCGCGGTGCGCCTCGCGTGCGATGTCGATGACATACTCGCCCCAGATGGTCGGCTCGTTGTAAGTGAACGCGAGATGTGGCGCGCGATGCTCCAATGCCGCCTCGACCACTTGCTCCGGGTCAAGGCTGAGGGCGTTGACTTGGTCGGATTTG
>CAZDYZ010000449.1:0-3126 GCA_964509525.1 uncultured Acidobacteriaceae bacterium | reverse complement strand
CTGTGGTTCTCCTGAGCGCTGGAGTGGGCGCAACTCCCGTGATGTCGATGCTGCACACACTCGCCGCTGAAAGATCGCAACGGGAAACTTGGTGGATCTATGGAGCGCGCAATCGCGGCGACCACCCATTTGCAGGGGAATCGCGTTCATTACTGAAACAGCTTTCTCGCGGGCGCCAATACATTGTGTACAGCAGGCCCGCTGCAACCGACCAAGTCGGAACAGACTTCGATGCCCCCGGGCATATTGACACCGCTTTGCTGGAAAGAATTGGCGCGTCACAGAGTAGTGACTTCTATCTGTGTGGCCCCTCCTCATTCTTGCAGAGTATGCGAGATGGGCTGCGAAACTGGGGTGTGCTCGCCGGGAATGTGCACACGGAAATCTTCGGTTCTCTCGAGGCAAGTACCCCTGGTATGGCGCAGGTTGATCACACTCCTCACCTACCACAAGGGACGCCCGGATCTGGCCCCCCAGTCTCATTTGCGCGCAGCGGAATTACCGCCGCTTGGGATCGGAAATTCGCGAGCTTGCATGAACTGGCGGAGGCGTGCGACGTTCCGGTCAGGTGGTCATGCCGGACTGGGGTGTGTCACACCTGCATGACTGGTCTGATTGCCGGATCGATTACTTATAACCCTGAACCGCTGGAGCGGCCCGCTCCCGGGAACGCGCTCGTGTGTTGCTCCCAGCCAAACGAGGGTGTCACTCTGGATCTTTGAGAGAAACGGTAGGAGTCCAATCATGCGTTCTGACATTGTGCCCGGAGGCATCTTCCCTAACTACAAACTGCCCGATCACGAGTACAGTGCGCAAGCTTAGGTACGCAGAAAAGCCTTGAGTGCGCCAACAGGCAGAGCGAAGGAGATTCTCATGGATTTCTACTTTAAAGAATTGACCGTTAAAGCGAAGGATGGACGCAAAGTTATGAGCCGTAAGGCACGAATTGCCGATTATCCCATCCTCGAGTGGTTCGACGATCTTGGTGTCTATCATGACCTGATCTTAACCGGGTCAGATGTGAACTGGCTCTCCACAATGGGCGTCTCTATCAAGACCGAGACACCTAAGATCGACCTGCCGTCCGATCATTAAGCGACGGCAAACGGCGATAGAAGCTATGAAGGCCGGTGCCGTCGATCAGCACTCCTTCCGCAGCATGAGGAGAGAGGAAATTATCTTCTGACAGACACCAGTGATAGCCTGCGAGTTCGGGGATTTGCTCTTTGAAGGCTTGCCGTAATAGCCCGATGGAATTATCGGTGATTGGTGCAGGTGCATCCTCTTCTTGTGCGATCCATGCAGTAATGTGCATCAGCTCATCGCTATTGGGGGTCCGCTGCAGACTTTCGAAACGTTTCTTCCTATCGGCCCAATGGTATCGGCGATACCTTCGTACAATAGATTCTACTTTTAGCTTCTGGCTTAATGACCTCGGCAGGCATAGGTGAGCCATGAAAAACGTGAAGTTCCGCAGCGCTATGCAAGGAGGAACCTACGCAGCTAAAGCGATCGTGAGAAAAATAGAAGGCAAACCGAAGCCGGCAGCGTTCGACTACTTCGTAAAGGAAATATTGCTGCCATCGGACGCGCGGCCGCGGTGGCCAACGTTTTCGGTGTACATCTTTGGGGACTGCCGGCGTGGCTGGTGTGGGCATTTGTCCATCTCGCCTACATCATCGAGTTCCAAAACCGGCGTACTGATCTTTGTTCAGTGGGCCATCCAGGACGTGACTTTCAACCGCGGATCGCGCCTCATTACCGGCCTCGCCCCCACAGATTTCAACTTCAATCATGCGGTTGCTCCGGAAAGAACCGCCCGCGATGCCGTGGCTGCGAAAAAGAACGAATCAGCGGCAGCGTAAGGGTTTGTGCTCCAGACGGGTGACCCGTACAACACGGTTTTCCTTATGTGGGAACCGGGGTGATGTCACGAACATCTTCTGGCATGGGTCCTTTGTCCACAAACGGTTCGACAAACTACAGCAACCGCAGTATTGATTCTCTGCCGGGATTTGGTCCAGCGTCGGCATGTATCGCGAGAAATGAATGTGGGTAAGTGGCTGCGATCAACCGAGCGCGGCTTCGCACCGGCAGAAAACAACCACTTCGATCCACAGATTCGAGGCGTGCCACACTTATAAATCATGTCACCAACCAGCACGCACTTCTCTCGTACCGAGGGTGATCGCTGGTTTGGCGCCCGACGTCACCCCATTCTTAGGCTTCTGTTCTTACGTTCTTCGGCGGACAGCGATCTTAGGGTTCGAAACTATCTGCAACCTAAATGCGAGGATCTGCCGGAGGACGCGTCTGCCCTCGTACACGCCCTCCACTTCGTAGCTAGACCGGCTCGTCGGAATGCGAGTTAGCACTGGCTTCGCAGCAAGAGGAGAGAGAAAACCATCTTCTGACAGACACCAGTGATAGCCTGCGAGTTCGGGGAGCTGTGCTCTTTGAAAGTTTGCTGTAATAACCGGATGGAATCATAGGTGATCGGTGCAGGTGCATCCTCTTCTTGTGCGATCCACGCAGCAATGTGCATGAGCTCATCGTTATATTGGTTTAGGAAATGGTTTAGCACCTCATTTTGCTGCTGGGTCAATTCAGAGTAGATGTCACTTCGCCCACGATGTGAGAGCAGACTGAGTTCTAGCAGGTAGATCGAGCGAAGGGCCGGCTGAGCTTTCTGGATCCGCTCACACTCGGCAATGTCTTCTTCGCGTCGCCGGCGAAACTCAGACTCAAAGCGCACGCCATCCGCCTGCGATTCCAGACTGGCGAAGTTGTCGTTGATCTGACTGCTGAGACGGGTGATCTGCGAAACGGCACTGACTTTGTCGCGTAACACAGGAGAGACTGCGAGCTGTGCCAGCATTCGTACATTCCGCACCAGCAGTTTTTGCAGCTGCTCCGCATCGCTCTTGGTCCCCAAGCGGTCGAAGATAAAGCCCATTGCCAGAATACCCAACAACACGCCTATCACCTTATCGCGCGCGATCGTGAGGTCCGTCTGGACGTAGGCATCCTGCAGGTTTACGAAGTAAAAGGAGAGCGCTATCTGCACGCCAAAATAAGAAAGCCGCGGACTAGAGGTGGCGAACCACGCGGCGATCGCAGTCCCCG
>CAZDYZ010000448.1:0-6809 GCA_964509525.1 uncultured Acidobacteriaceae bacterium | reverse complement strand
GTGCACGCCGCCATCCGACACGAGCCCGAAGAAGTGTAAGCGCCGCCCGCCGATGCCCGCTTGCTTCATCGCCTGAATCAACACCTGGTTGGAAAACAGCTCACCACTATCGATCATGAGATCAATCTTGGTGATGTCCATGTAAACGATGCGCCCAGCGCCAATATTGAGGTGACCAACTTCGCTATTGCCCATTTGCCCTGTAGGCAGCCCGACGTATCGCCCACTGGTGTGGATCAAGGTGTGAGGAAACTCGGCCAGCAGGCGGTCATAGTTCGGTTTGCGGGCCAGGGAGATGGCGTTGGCGTCAGAGGGCGGAGCGTAACCCCAGCCATCGAGGATAATGAGTATGAGGGGACGTGGCTTCATCAGCGTCTACTCCTCATCTTTCCCGCCAGCTTGCCCTGATAGTTCAGCGCCTTCAGGCCCAAGAAACGCGCGGCCGGTCCGAGTTCTTCTTCAATCCGCAATAGCTGGTTGTACTTGGCGATACGGTCGGTGCGCGACGCCGAGCCAGTCTTGATCTGCCCGGCACCGGTCGCGACCGCGAGATCGGCGATGAAGGTGTCTTCGGTTTCTCCGGAGCGATGGGAGATCACCGCCGTGTACCTGTTTTCGCGCGCCAGATTGATGGCGTCAATGGTCTCACTCACTGAGCCGATCTGGTTCAGCTTGACGAGAATCGAGTTGGCCACGCCGGATTCGATGCCGCGCCGGAATATCTCAATATTCGTAACGAAGATGTCATCACCGACGAGCTGAATCTTGCTGCCCAATTCCTCAGTGACCATCTTCCACCCATCCCAGTCAACTTCCGAGAAGCCATCTTCTAGAGACACGATTGGGTATTGCCGCACCCAGTCGGACCAGAACTTTACCATCTGCTCGCTGGAATGGGCGCTCTGGTCTGACTTCTTGAAGACGTATTTCTTCTTCGCCGAGTTGTAAAACTCACTGGCTGCCGGATCCAGCGCGATGGCGATCTCCTCTCCTGGCTTGTAGCCAGCCTGAGTGATAGCCTCGAGCACCACTTCAATTGCTTCGGTGTTCGACTTCAGCGAAGGCGCGAAACCACCTTCATCTCCGACCGCGGTGTTGTAGCCACGCTTCTTCAGTACTCCTTTGAGTACGTGAAAGGTCTCCACGCCCCAGCGCAGCGCTTCGCTGAAGGACTTTGCGCCTACAGGCATGACCATGAACTCCTGGAAGTCCACGTTGTTGTCGGCGTGTGCGCCGCCGTTCAGGATGTTCATCATTGGCGTAGGCAGCAGCCCGGCGGTGAATCCGCCGAGGTATTGATACAGCTCAACACCGAGGTGACCGGCCATGGCGCGAGCAACCGCCATCGAAACAGCCAGAATCGCATTCGCCCCCAGCTTGCTCTTGGTCGGTGTGCCGTCGAGAGCCAGCATTGCGTTGTCAACCTCACGCTGCTCGCTGGCGTCCATACCCTCGAGTTCAGGCGCAATCACCTCGTCGACGTTATGCACTGCCTTCAGCACCCCCTTGCCAGCGTAACGGGCTTTGTCGCCGTCGCGCAGCTCCAGCGCCTCCTGCTCGCCAGTCGAAGCCCCGCTAGGCACAGCAGCACGGCCGCGGGCGCCGCTCTTCAGAGTCACATCAGCTTCCACAGTAGGGTTTCCGCGCGAATCCAGAATCTCACGGGCAACAATCAGCTCAATTTGGGTCATGGATATGAATCCTGCCTCTCTCAAGGTAGTTTCGTTTTACAGCGGCCGCCCTTAGAAACCTGCAATTATACGAGAGCAAGCGTGGGATATCAGTGAACCACAACCACAGGCCGACCATGCACTGCCGGGCGGAGTCTCTTGGAAGTCACCGTAATTTTTCAGTTCCGCTTATGAAACCGTTTGCGGCTATGCGGGCGGTTGGGTATGCTCTTCGAAAGGGGTTCAGTCGCGCCCTACGGCGCGCGTCAGCGCAAGCCCGCAGACCAAGGCCACGACAGCCCCACGGAGCTCACAATATGTGGAAGTCATCGCGAAGGGAAGACGAAGTCACAACACCTATCAACGAGCCCAATGTAGCCGGCCCTGCGTCCGCTGCAGCAAGCGCCCCCTTCCGTCCCGCCGAAGCTGCGCGCATCGAGAGCACTCGCAGCAGCGAGATCGCCAACATTGGCAAGTCAGTCGTTGTAAAGGGAGAACTTTCCGGCAGTGAAGACTTGGTTGTGGATGGCGAAGTCGAAGGGTCGATTGCGTTGCGAGGTCAGAGCCTTACCATCGGCCCGAACGGGCGCGTGCGCGCCAATATCGAGGCCCGTAACGTAATTCTCCACGGCCGTGTGGACGGCGACATACACGCTAGCGACAGGGTGGAGTTACGCAAGAGTGCGTCCTTGTCAGGGGACATCACGACCGCGCGAATCTCCATCGAGGACGGCGCTTTCTTCAAGGGCACGATTGATATTCAGAAACCCGAGCCACCGCCAAAGATGGAGCCCAAGCCACAGGTTGCGGCAGCCGTTCCCGCGGGCAGTACCTCATCGCAGGGTTCGCTGCTCGAGCCCAAGAAGTTCTAAGCCGCAACCGGACATTGGCCATAGGGGCACGTCGTACGATGTGCCCCTATGGCTTTTCCTCCTGCCACCCTCGATGGTCACATCCGGCTACAGAAAGATTGATGGTTGCGTCGCGCAGCCCATACAATGGTGCGCAGTGGCTCCTGACATTTTCGGCAAAATCTTCGGTGGTTCCGGACGGCAAGGCGCGGATAGTGAATTTGTGCCCGGCCAGAAGATCAGCCGCCGCTCCACGGGATTTAACGAATTCATCCGTGCCATCTCGCGCGAAGAAGGATTGAAAATCCTCGACTTAGGGTCCACTTCTCCGGCAAACATTACTTTCATGACGGGGCTGGGACACAAGTTCCATCAGGAAGATGTGTTGCGTAGCGCGACTGACAAGTCTCTTGTTATTCTCAACGGCGACGGGGGTACCACGATTGATGTTCATCGCTATCTGAACGAAAACCTGGATTTCGAGCGTGAAGAGTTCGACGCCGTCATGTTTTGGGACCTGGCCGACTTCCTTCCCGAACCGTTGGTGAAGCCGCTGATCGAGCGTATCCAGGTGGCCATGAAACCTGGCGGCATCTTGTTCGCCTTCTTCCATACCAAAGATGCGGGTCCGGACGCCCCCTTTTACCGCTATAACATCGCCTCGAAAGACACACTGGAATTGCAACCGGCGCGAGCCTTCAGGCTGCAGCGGGTCTTCAACAACCGGCACGTTGAGAACCTGTTCCGGGAATATTCCTCCATCAAGTTTTTCCTCGGACGAGACAACATCAGGGAAGTGCTGGTGACAAGATAGGGTAGCTACGGGCTTTTCGGCAGAGTCGCTTGGGATGTATCTGACCTACTTCAGTTCCTTCGCTGAAGAGGCGTTATTCAACCTGTTCGTCGCGTCTTGCGAATCAGGTAAGGAACCAGTCCCGGCAATTGCAACAATCCGAAGACGGCTGGCTTTGCGATTGCTGGCAGCGCGAACAACGAACGCATTCGGGCTGCAGCCAGGATCAGCGGCGCGAATTGCCGGACGTACGCAAGTCGATATGCAGCCACCGCTTCCGTCAACGAAATCCGGCGAGCCAAGAACTTACCCAAGCGATGTGCTGCTTCTCGCCCGCTCTGCAAGGCGATGGCAATGCCGTCGCCCGCGAAGGGATCAATAAATGCGGCAGCATCGCCAACCAATACGATGTTGCCTCGTACGGGTTCCGGCTCGCGATAGACCAGCGGCGCCGTGCTGACAGGTTGCATCAGCGCACGCCATGCAGCGGAACGTTCGGCCAACTTCGGATGCAGCGCGAACACCTCACTCAAGGAAGTTGCGCAATCTGACCGTACCATCGCGCAGGCATTCACGGTGTCGGCAGCTACCGGCTGCACGCCGCAATAACCGTGGTCAAAAAAATATAAATCGGTTGAGCGTTTGGCATTCGGCTCGTGGAAATGGGCTTTCACACCGATCCATCTCGGGCCGGGTGGCAGTGTCCGATCAGCAGTGAATTGAGACCACCGTCCGGCCGCGAGTATCAAGGTTTTGGCCAAGCAGCTACCGGAAGAGGTCTGAACAGTGAATGGTCCGTCGCCATCACTTGCGGTTACTTCGCAAACGGGATGAACGGCAACGCCACTACGTTGCGCTGCTTCCCACAGCAGCGAGTCGAGATTGTAGCGGGAGACGCTGAGCCCCGCCGGTGAGACCGGTGCTTCAATCATTCGCTCGCCCAGCAGGAGACGCGTGTGGTCGATAACAGGTGAGTCGGCCAAGAGCAATTCCGCATCTGGAGTGCCTCCCAGCAGCTGGGCAAGCAGACCCAGCGACTCTGGCGAAATGAACTCGCCGCAGACCTTATGTCGTGGGAAAGGCCGCGCTTCAAACAATGCCACGTTTGCACCCATGCGCGCGGCGCTTATCGCGGCCGCACTACCCGCCGGCCCAGCGCCGACGACCACGAGGTCAAATTGTCCTGTGACCCTGTTCATTTCCACAGCAGTACGCCCATGCGATAAAGGTAGTGACTGGTGATCTCGATTCGCTGCGCCGGCAGAGCCGAGAGAAACTGATGCATCTCGTCCACGGTATAAGCCCGGCGCACCGAGGCCGGGGCATCGTGCCAAGTTATTCGACTGCGGAAAAGCGGCAGTCCGAGATAAACCAGGATCAGATGCAACCGGCTGCGGATGAGGTCATTGATGAGAGTTGCGCGCCGGCAGACGCGCAGCGCCTCGAGAACGAAAAGTCTTAGGGCATCGGGCTCAAGGTGATGGGCGAACAGGGAACAGCTCACCACGTCAAAGGAGGCATCTCTCATCGGCAAATGAAGCGCGTCGCCCACCAGAGAAATCGTCCTGTCGGCCGGCAGATGCGATGCAATGCGATCCAATAAGGTGATTCGCAGTTCGACCCCTTCTCTCGCGAGCACTCTTTGCGCTGCCAAAGGCACGTCTCCGCCTCCGGCCCCCACCTCCAGCACCGACAACTGCTGTCCGCCGCTCGCCCGCGCGACTCGGCGCAACAAAGCAATGGTGGTGCGGGCGCCGCCGAACCAGTCATTGATGTGCCGCAAGTCTGCAAGGGAGGTAACTATCTCCGCTGCAGTGCCGAGATTGTCATCCAGCAATTCGGGGATCACTTTCCGTTGCATATTTCAGTACAGTAGCTTGGCGAACCACGCGGGCCTTCCGAAAGGGGACCCGCCCCCCATAATGGATATTGGCTGCTTTTCCTTTGGTAACGCAAGTGGTGACGCGAGGCATCTGTCGCCACGACAAACCAACTCGGGGACCATCTGGGCAGGGGGAGGCGGTCTATGACCGTGATTCCAGGGACGTTTGAGCTGATCAGGTCGGGGCAAGCGGACCGTCGAAAAAAGCAACGTAGGAGCTTGGTACCTCGTCTAAGTAAGTGGCCCGGGTTTATAGCAGATCCAACTGGAGACGTTTGTGTACAGAGTAGGGAGACGTCTTCGTCGCATGGCAGCAGGATGGGTGGTACTCCTGGTATCCGGTCTTCCAGGTTTTACTCAGCAGAAACCGGACTTTGACCCTCAGCAGTTGGTGCGCAATGCGGCGAAGAACGAGATCAAGGCGAATAACATTCACCAGTACTTCATGTACCAGGACCACACCGAGTACAAGAACCATTCCATCACCAAAGAAGTGATTGAGACGCCGCAGGGGGGGTTGATGAGCACAATCGCCATCAATGGCGAACCACTGACACCCCAGCAGCGTGCCAAAGATAATCAAAGACTGGAGAAGTTCGCCAATGATCCCGAAGCTCGCCGCAAGAAGCAGGAGTCAAGCCGCGAGGAAGATCAAAGGGACGAGCTCATGTTGACGAGCCTTCCCGACGCCTTCCTTTATAACTACGCGGGAACGGAGCGCGGCCCGAATGGCGATGAATTGGTGCACCTGACGTTTAAACCAAACCCTAACTTCAATCCGCCGAATCATGAAACCCGTGTTTACCAGGGTATGCAAGGAGAAGTGCTGATCGACCGCAGCGCTATGCGGATTGCCAAGATTGACGGCACCTTGTTTAAGGACGTGGAGTTTGGCTGGGGTATCCTGGGTAGACTGGACAAGGGTGGAAAATTTCTTATCGAACAACGCGATGTTGGCGGCGGCAGGTGGGAGACGGTGCGCGAAACGCTCGAGTTCTACGGAAAGATTCTTATGATCAAACCCCTTACGATCTGGTCGACAGAAACCGCGACCGACTTTCGCCCAGTGCCAGCCAATATCACAACTGCCCAAGCGCTTGAATTGCTGCATAAGAGCGAAGAGACGTTGGCCCAAAACAGGGGCGCGACGAAGGAAGCAGATAGCAACCACAAGTGATCACCAGACAAGTTGGTGACTTCGGTGGTTGCTCGCACCGTTTCCCATGGCCGAAATTAGCCGATCAGGATTTTCTTCCGAACAGTGAGCTTCTCAATGAGGTCTCGGCGCAATTCATAGCCGCGACCAGCGCGATCGCTCACTTGAATCGTGCCTCGCGGCGAGACCTCGACCTCAGGTCCAATGATGTCTTCCTTCCAATAGCGCTTGGAGGCTGAGATGTCACCCGGCAGCTTGAAGTTGGGCAAAGTCGAGAGCGCCACATTATGGGAACGTCCGACGCCCGACTCCAGCATGCCGCCGCACCAGACGGGGACACCGAGTCGCTGCGCCACATCGTGAATGGCGACAGCTTCAGAGAAGCCACCCACGCGTCCGGCCTTAATGTTGACGATCCGGCAAGCGCCCAACTCGATTGCAGCCTCGGCGTCACGAG
>CAZDYZ010000447.1:0-4040 GCA_964509525.1 uncultured Acidobacteriaceae bacterium | reverse complement strand
ACGCTGACCAACCGGATTCTAGCTTTCGGACTGAACGCTATTGTTGCCCAAGTCTACAAAGACACCAGCTGGTTCGACGGGAAGGAGTGCATTGTGCTCGACTACTCCAAGACCTCGCTGCTGGCCGAGCACATTCGCGACGAGATTCGCCAGATCGGTCCAGGAATGTATTTGGGCATCGTGTTCTGGGAAAAGGCCCGGACCATCAACTTTGCATTGCAATTTACTGGCTCATGACGCCTCAGTCCAGTTTCATGGTGGTGGCGCCAGTCGCCGCCGGCCAGACCGACGACCTTCGCCGGCTGCTGTCATCCATGAATCGCGGACCAGGCATTGTCGATCCGCAGAATCCGTTAATCCCCTTCGCACAGTTGACGCGGCTGCATTTCGCGCGCATCGTTGTGCTCCAGGACCTGAGTCTGAACGATATCACTGCTTATGGTTTACCGGTTATCAGTTATCCCACCTATCTCTCGATCTTGGGCGATTTTGATGGAGCGTATGATGCCTTCATCGCCGACCTGGTACAGTGTGCCGGCGATGGGCTGAAGCGCATTTTTTCTCACTGTGAGGGCTTCACCCCTAACACCAATCTCGTTGGTTGGGTTAAGGCCCACAACGTTGCCCCAGCCACCATTTACGTGAACTGGATCGGACGAACCACCCAGCAGATCCGGGAAGAAGAAGCGTTGCGCCAGGCGATGGAGAAGTTCATCCAGGAGAACGCAGCATCTCTTAGCCATATGTCGCAGCGCCAGGTGTACGACACGCTGAGGAAATTCGTTGCCGGAGAGCAGCAAGCCGGGCGCATCGCGCTCACTCCGCCGGAGTCGACGCCGCTTGGCTGGCAGGTTCGTAACTATCTCCACCTTTTGGGAGTGCCTCTCATACTGCTGGTTCTGTTGCCGCTTCTGTTGGTCTATCTTCCGTTCTTTCTCTTTCAATTGCGGCGACGCGAGAAATCTGATCCGGAAATTGCGCCGCGCATCGATCCCGCGCACGCCCGCCAGTTGGCAGACGTCGAAGATCGCGACACGGCCAACCAGTTCACCGCCATGGGCAGCGTCAAACCCGGGCTCTTCCGCCGTTGGACGCTCAGTTTCATTCTTTGGGTGGTTAATTACACAACCAAGCACATTTACGACCGTGGACGCTTAGCGCGGGTCACCACTATTCACTTCGCGCGCTGGGTCTTCCTCGACGGCAAGAAGCGGCTGCTATTCGCCAGCAACTACGACGGCAGCTTGGAAAGCTACATGGACGACTTCATCAACAAGGTTGCCTTTGGATTAAACCTCGTCTTCAGCAACGGCATCGGTTACCCCAGAACCAACTGGTTCATTCTAGGAGGCGCGAAGGACGAGCAAAAGTTCAAATACTATATTCGCCGGCACGAGCTGGCGACCGAGGTCTGGTACAACGCTTTCCCCGGACTGGGCAACATGGACATGAAACGTAACACGCTGATTCGTCAGGGATTGGATCACCCCTATATGGCGGACGCTGAACTACGGCAATGGTTGCAGCTCTTCTAAGGGCGTCATCGTGAGCATACCCGGAGTGGACTTCAACGATATTCAGGGCGTGGTGCGCTTCGCCCACGGCAAACTCTCGGAGGCATCCTTCTGGCTGCTGAACATCCGAGACGCCTCGGCGGCACGTTCCTGGCTGGCGGCGGCTCCGGTCACCACCGCAATCGAACTCGACGGGGCTCCAAAGACAGCCCTGCAGGTAGCTTTCACACACGAAGGCTTAAAGGCGCTGGGTCTGCGAGACGACACCCTCGCAGGCTTCTCGGACGAATTCCTCTCCGGCATGGCTGGTGACGAGAGCCGCTCCAGGAGGCTTGGTGATGTCGGTGCCAGCGCTCCGCAACGGTGGCAGTGGGGTGGAGCGGGGAAAGTACCGCACTTGGTCGTGATGCTCTATGGCCAGACAGGACACCTTGACGGCTGGACCCGAACCATCCAAGGCGCAGAGTGGGAAACTGCTTTCCAAGTGCTCGAATGCCTTCTTACCTCGAACCTGCAAAACGTTGAGCCGTTCGGATTTGCCGACGGCATCAGCCAGCCTACACTTGACTGGGACCGTCAGCGTACACCTCATGGCGATCAACTCGAGTACAGCAACCTGGTTACCCTCGGCGAATTTCTACTCGGCTACCCCAATGAATACGCCAAATACACCGACCGGCCGTTGCTCGATCCCGGTCAACCGTCAACCTCTGTTCTGCCATTTGCAGAAGACGTCCCTCATAAGCGCGATCTAGGGCGTAATGGCACATACCTGGTGTTGCGGCAGTTGCAGCAGGACGTTCGCGGCTTCTGGCGCTTCCTCGACAGGCAAACGAACTCCGACCCGCAAGCCCGGCAAAACTTGGCCCAACGTATGGTGGGCCGGATGATGAACGGCAATCCGATCCTGCCATTGACCGCCCAACCTATCACTGGAATCGACTCGAAGGTCGCGGCGCAGAACCAGTTCACCTATGACGCCGATATTGCTGGGACACTCTGCCCCTTTGGCGCACACATCCGCCGTGCCAACCCTCGCAACGCCGACTTGCCACCGGGATCGAAGGGTTTGATCGCCAAAGTGTTCCATACGCTTGGTTTCGGCAGCAAGAATTTCCGCGATGACATCATGGCCTCCACCCGATTTCACCGACTGCTGCGTCGGGGACGCGAATACGGCCCGGGCCTGTCATCCCAGCAGGCTATTGCTGATGGTCCGGACACCGGCGAGCACGGGATTTACTTCATCTGCCTTGCTGCGAACATTGCGCGCCAGTTCGAGTTCGTGCAGAATGCGTGGGTGATGAGCACGAAATTCAATGCAATGACAGAGGAAGGCGATCCCCTGCTGGGCAACCGCCAACCCGTTCGGGGATGTCCATTCACCGATACCTTTTCCCTGGTGCAGGAGACCGGGGTGCGCACCCGCATCATGGGAATGCCGCAGTTCATCACCGTACGTGGAGGGGCCTACTTCTTCCTCCCCAGCCTGAGCGCGCTTCGATATCTGACCGCGTCTACGGCAACACCATCTCGGTCGCCTGACTCGACGCTGAGAGCGGGCCGGTGATCCGGTTGGTACCTGCCACTTACATCGCCACGATTGAATTACACTGTGGATCATGCAGACTCTGATCCTTACGGCGACCGTCGTCATTGGCTTAAGCACTCTTCCGGCACTAGCCTTTAGCGCTGACTTTGGTTCAAACAATCCGTTCTTTGCTCCCAGCACGCTGCCGTTTCAAGCGCCTCCTTTTGACAAGATCAAGGATGAGGATTACCAGCCCGCCATGGAAGCTGGGATGGCGGTGCAACTCCAAGAAATTCAGGCGATCGCGGCGAATGCCGCACCGCCAACCTTTGAAAACACCATCTTGGCGATGGAAAAGAGCGGGCAGTTGCTGCGGCGAGTGCAGGGAGCTTTCTTCGCCGTCGCCAATGCAAACACAAACCCCACGCTTCTAAAAGTCAGATCGATCGAGGCGCCTAAACTCGCGGCTCATCGGGACGCAATTTACCTTAACGCGAAGCTGTTTCAACGCGTCGCCGCGATCTACGAGGAACGCAAATCGCTCAACCTTGATGCGGAATCGTTGCGTTTGGTGGAGTATGACTATGACCAGTTCGTGCATGCAGGAGCCAAGCTCGGGGAATCTGATAAAGCCGAACTGAAGAAGCTCAACGAAGAATTAGCAACCCTCTCCAACGATTTCAACACCAAGCTGCTCAGCGCCACCAAGAACGCCGCTTATGTAACGGCAGAGAGAGCGTCCTTAGCGGGCTTGACCGATGCACAAATCAGTGCTGCCGCCGAAGCAGCGAAGAATCGCAAGGTAGAAGGGTTTGTCCTTCCGTTGCAGAACACCACGCAGCAGCCAGACCTAGTCGCGTTGAGCAACCGGGCAACCCGCGAAGCGCTATTTGCGAACTCCTGGGACCGCGCTGAACGTAGCGATGCCAACGACACACGAGACACCATTGCTAAGATTGCACAGCTTCGCGCCCAAAAGGGCAAGCTGCTCGGTT
>CAZDYZ010000446.1:0-3245 GCA_964509525.1 uncultured Acidobacteriaceae bacterium | reverse complement strand
ACGAGAGGGAGCGTCTCTTCGATATTGCGAACTAGCAGCGCATAAAACAGGGTTTCGTTCGTGTCTTGCAGGTCGCGGAACAAGCTGTACTTATTGAAGGAGGTCGGCTGATCTCGCAGTGCTTGAATTCGCCGTTCAATCTGTTCATCGAGACTTCCGACATGCGGTGGCAATAAGCCGTGTAGATCGAACGCATCGCGCTCGACATCTGGGAAGGCCGTTCCTTTGTTGAGACCGGGAGAATTGATCAGCTCATAACCCGTAAGTGAGATCTGACAGGCCCTGTCGTTTGTGGTGTGCTGCAGACGCTCGTTCATTTCCATCCTCCTCCAAGCCGATTTCTAGTTCATCTGGCACAAAAGGCTGGTCTGGGCTCGGTCGATCACCGTTCTCGGCCTCGTGTATTTCGTGCTCCCGCACGTCCGACAGCAACCTTACCGAACGAGGACGTGCGGAGGGTCACCGGTGCATGCTGTACGACGAACCGCTCAGCAAGTGCGCGACTGCCCGGGGTGCATAGATAAGCGTCGCCATAACGTATCGTGGCCAAGGTTGTGAGCCGAGGTAGAGCGAACGTGCTAACCTGTTAACCCCGTGGTTTACGACACCGGCGGACAGTCTGGCGACCGCTTTATACTAATACCAGGTGAAAAGACCTGAAAATTTTGGAGTCCCCAAAAGATCAGGCTTGATCTCATCCCAAGCGAGTGTGGCATCTGAAATTTCCGCACGATAAATGTTTTTGGCAGTCACAAATCTGATCTTCGGGTGTCTGCGCCTCATCCTTGCGGGCATGACACCTGGAAGCCAACAAACGCCGCATCCGACGCAAGCTTGTACACGGAAGACCTGCCCGTCGATAGGCACTCGACGGCGTCTCGGAAATTGTGCCCGAATCGTTCAAGCAGAACTCGTCGCCAACTCGTGAGGAGAGCTAAGTTGTTTTCGGGCGTTCGGGGAAGCACTTCGGGCAAGAGTTTACAGACTTGACCTCATGATTGACACGGCAGAAGTCAGCCCGATCAAGAGAGCTCTCGATACGGAGGATTTGTACTTGAGATTTTGGCAAGGGCATTACGGAATCAACCAGCGGGCTACCGATGTTCTTGTTTACGCTGGTGAGTCATCAGGGGGCAATCAGGGTTTATGGTGTTCCATGAAGATCTGTTGCACCGTGCTCCTTGTGGCCTGCTTCACGGCGGTCTCATTCCCCCAAGTTCCGTTCTTGAAGAAGAAGGACAAGGACTCCCACGAACCCGATATGGTCGTCGAGACGTTGCGAAGCGGCAGCGCTGCGCAACGCAATCAGTTAGCAACGGAACTGGGCATTATGGCCCCGAACTCCTCCAGTCCCACGGCGAAATCCAACGCACAGTGCGTCAACTTCGAACACGTGGACGAGCGGCGCGTCCGCCTGGGTACTGACTCTGACAATGCCGTCATCATCGCCGAGTCGAGTGAGTGCGACTCCACTTACATCATCGTCTTCGGCAGGGAACAGAAGTCGGAATGGCGCCACTTGCCGACCCTGCGGCTGGCAACACGAGTCCAGCCTCCGGAGATAAGCTTCGCCGAGCTTATACAGCCCGGCATATCGGAGATCGTGGTTCATCGTGAAATCACGCGTGATACCGGTAGCGCGCAACAAGAGAATTTTGTCGTTCTCAAGCTTCTACACGACCGGCTGGTCCCGGTGCTTGACACGGTCGAGCGACTCGAGCTTACGATGCCCGACCGGCCGGAGAATGATGCTGACAATTTAGAGCAATCGCAACAATCGACCTTCCGCCAGATAAAGGGTGATCCAAAATCGGGTGCGAGCACTCGCATTCTGGAGAGAGAGGAGTTCAAGGAACGCAAAACAAACTTCACGCGCTATCGTCTCTGGATCTGGGATCCCGACATGGAGCGATTCCGCTCTTCACCGGACGACGGCAGCCAGTTGACGCAATCACCAGCTCCCAAGAAAACGGCAGCTCAGAGCGTTGGGGGTGCGGGGGCGGCCCAGCCGAAGCAGAACTAGCCTCAATATTCGAATCCATGGCATCCAAGGGAGCTAACCCCCTGTGTGCCTCAATTGACCAGCGATGCTTTGCGAACGACGCGCCGACTCCGTCGGACTGATTAGCGTGACCGAGAAGTCCGTATCGGGCACATCCATTGCCATCCACACCGTAAGCTTCACATTGCCGGAAACTTCCTAGCCTCTTGAAACGGGCTCACAGGATGTCGGCACCAGCGAATCTGTCATTGCAGTGTCGGCCTAAAGGTTGCTGCGAGTTACTTACATCACTAGCGGCTAAAACTGCCACAGCAGTAGGTGAGAATAACAAATTCATCAGAGCGCAAAATTTCTGATGGCGCTGGGCTTCGTGGATGAGAAAATGTGGTGGAACGTGGTTGGAGTTTCGAGCATCGTGTCCTAGGCCTGTCTTGATCGAGCCTTGACATCGTAAGGAAGCACATTCACATGTTTACGCCGATGTGTAGGGCATGGATTTTGGTTGGCATCTTCGGGTGGACCGTTAGCGCGGCCGGGCAAGCCATGCCCCTGAAGTTTGTTGGAGCTTCTTCGCTGCCCACAGGCGCAACGGTGACCAAGTTCGACCCTCCAGCCGATCTACCAAAGGCAACGTCCGAGCCGGACGCAGCGACTCCTTCCGATAGCCCTACGATTGGCACCGCACCACCTGACCCTTCCCAGGATCCCACACCGGCCAACGCCTTGACCCCGGTAGCTCACGGTCCTGCGACCAACTTTCAATGGAAACCTGCGCTCAGAGAATATACGCAGGAGATTGCAATCCAGCACGCCTGGCGGTTCACCCACGAGCCGGGTACCCGCGATGCCACCGGCTATGGACCGTGGTTCAAGGATTGGATTGACTCCATCGGCGAGACTCGTGGCTGGGATGACGGCGACGGCTGGCACGCCGGGTTCGTGGGCCATCCCCTGAATGGCGCTATCTATGGCTTCATCGAGCAACAAAACGATCCTCTGTATCGCAAAGTGGAATGGGGAGACGGACGCATTTACTGGCTGAGCCGCTTACGTGCGATGGCCTTTGCCGCTATTGGAAGTACCCAGTGGACCCTCGGACCGGTCAGCGAAGCCTCGCTAGGCAATGTGCAGTTGCATGCTTCTCCCGGCTTCATCGACCTGGTAACCACGCCGGGACTGGGTGTCTTTGTGATGATGGGCGAGGACATGATCGACCGCTACTTCATCATTCCGCTGGAGAATC
>CAZDYZ010000445.1:0-3582 GCA_964509525.1 uncultured Acidobacteriaceae bacterium | reverse complement strand
CGCGCATAAGCCACGTACAGCGCGATGAAGGCCACAATAACGCCCAGGGCTGCTGGAGCTATGCGGTACCACAGCATCCCAAACCAGGTAGGAAGTTGTCCGACCTCTTTCCACCAGTTGTACTCAACGATGAAGTCCGCGCTTGCCGGTATCAGCCAACCGGCAAACACCAACACCAGCACGAAGGCAATCACAATTCGGATGTGCGAAGGACGCATAAGCAACAATTCTTAAGGCCAAATGGGCACGCTGCGCCCCAGCGGCGCCCTGGGCAGCTTCGCCGCGGTCCACAGCATTGTGGCTACCATACCTTATAAGGCAGAAACTTGCCCGACATCGTGAGCTTCACCCGGTCACCCTTGGGGTCCGGCTCTTTATCTACGTGAACGGTGAAGTCGATGAGGCTCATGATACCGTCGCCGAATTTCTCGTGAATCACTGCTTTGATCGGCATGCCATACACCTGAATAAATTCGTACAGCCGGTAGATCAACGGATCGGTAGGCACCACCGGCCCCAGGCCTTTGGTCGGAAAATCGGCCAGAACCTTGAGTTCGTCCGGGGGAAGTTCCAGCAGCATGGCCAGGTTGCGGGTTTCTTCCTCGGTCGCCTTTGCCTGGCGGTAAAACAGCGCAGCAACCCAGCATTCGTCGTGGCCAAGTTCCTTGCCGATATTGGCAAAGCTCATGGGCTTGGCGTTCTTAGCGGCCAGTAGTTTAGACGTGATCCCAGGCAGTTCCATTGTCGCCTCCGCAATAGGGCCCAGAGTCTGGGTCTGGGAACCCCTCGTAGCATGCTGTCATCATAATGCGTATCAACCTCAGGCCCCAGCCGGGAAGATACGACATGCGTTACCGTTCTGGGAACCCGGAATAAGATGGTTGCGAGAGGCCCGTGCGAAAAACATCCCTGTCGACATGGACCGGTGCTTTTCGAATAGCAAACGAATATGGATACGATCGCCATCCCGGGAGCAGAGATCTACTACAACAAGGGTTTTCTCCCAGTCGAGGAAGCGACGATCTTGTTCAACATCTTGCGGACGAAGTGCGCCTGGCGGCGCCACAGAGCATCCTTCAACTATGTCGTACCACGAGACGAAGCGTACTATGGCGATCCCGGGACCAGTTATACGTATTCTCGGCGCGAGTACAAACCGCTCCCTTGGATTCCGGCGTCGCTTTCCCTGAAGACTCGGGCTGAAGAAGCCACCCGTAGCGTTGCTTGCTCGAATTTGCATCTGCCCAGGATTGGCTACAACGCGGTACTTGTGTAACCTCTATCAAAACGGGAATGACGGTGTCGGCCTGCATGCGGATGCAGAGCCCGAAATGGGGCCGGTGATTGCTTCGGTCAGTCTGGGAGGCGAACGCCTATTTCGTCTCGAAGGGAAAAATAGTGGCATTGCCTTTACGGAACGCCTGCCCCACGGAAGCCTGCTAATCATGGCTGGAGAGACCCAGAAGAACTTCAAACATGAGGTACCAAAAGAACCTGATGTCGCCCAACCGCGACTTAACCTGACATCCGCCACATCAAGCACCAATAGCTTCTGCTTTGAAGTCGACGCCGGTAAATTTCGGAACTGCACAGGCCCTGCCTGGAACGTACGCCTTGGTACTTTTGTCTAGAACGACAGATCTAGTTCGCGTTGGAAAGGTCGGGAAACTACACCTTCAGCTTGGCTTCTACGTTTACGTCGGTAGTGCACTCGGTCCGGGAGGCGTTCGTTCTCGCCTTGCGCATCATCTCGACCGCTCAAGCCGGCCCCACTGGCACATTGACTACCTGAGAGCACATACTGCGCTCGAAGAAATCTGGTACTGTCTCGACCGGCGACGCAGGGAGCATCTGTGGGCCGAGCACGTCAAAATGCTTCCTGGCGCCACTGTTCCCCTGGCCGGATTTGGGACAAGCGACTGCAGCTGCAAATCTCACCTCTACTTCTTCCGAACCCGACCTTCACTCAATCAGTTCACATGTATTGTGCAAGCCTCTGGCCACAGGCAATCCTCGCTACGAGTCGCTTCCATTTAATTCGTTCCCACCTTTATCACCCGATGTTCGCTGTCGGATGGTGGCTATCGTGGAGAAGTCGTGATAGACGACACGAATCGTGCGTTGGACTCGCGGGTTCAGAATCGGACCAGGAATCAAGCCTATTTCGCGTTGACGGGCCGGTCTGGAATGATGAAATAGAGCCAGGAGGACAAGGAGCACCTCCAGTGCCCCGATCGGGAGAGAATTATGTCGCCGGCGTGCTGTGGGTCTCGAAAGCCCCGAAGTGTATGAGCGGGCTGCAATCCTCTCGAGACGGAAACATGGCGCCCTCTAAAACGGTTTCAATCTCACCAAAGTGACGCTTGGCCATTACGTAGATCAATCTAATTCGTCGCGCAATTTGCAGCACTTTTTCGCTATTGACCCGCTTATTCCTTGTTTCTCGTAACCCGTTAGGCTGAATGGGAGCCTGATACGCGGCTGCGAGCGTGCGGGTAACCCCTCTCGGCCCCTTCCCGTTCCGTAGAACCACCTCCCAGCGTGGCAGATTCCCATCCGACCCAGCTGTCACATATGTGCCCCGTATCGCCCGGTCCGTGCCAGTTATCGCCCCAGAATGTGATGCGCCCCGCACTTTTCCACCGACTGATGCACCGTTGTTCAAAAAAGTTGTGACGCACGTCACAGCGTCAAGTGGTTAGGGCACAGAACCTTGGAGGGCCGATGCGATCTGCTTTCTGAATACAGAAATGGCACGACCACCCCGCGGATTTGCCGGGCCTAAACAGGGAGAAACCGCCGGGCAGATCATCAAGAGATTCCATGAGGCATGGAGATCGCGAATCCCATCAACCGTGCGTAGGTTGCACCGGCGGCTACGGGGTGATTCGCAAGCACAGTTTTTCCCAGAGGACGAGAAGTGCCGTTTAGGGGCCCGTTGCCTTCCATGGCTACGATGCCGTCCCGCGATAACGAAGCAGACTGGAATGGTTGCTCATAAATCTCGGATGCTCTCCTGAATGCCTTTCCCGTGGAGAATACTCTTCGGCCATCCGTATCTCGTGCCCGGTACAACGCTGAACATGTTCTTCATGCTAAGAGTGATCCCAGACCAGTGATGGGTCTTGATCTTCGGCACGTAAACCAAGAAGCCCGCTTCCAGCACAGTCCGAGGGAGCCAGAGTTCCACTCGCCTGTCTCTGGATCTAGCCCTGCAATGTTGGGCACTTTGAAGCGGTTGCAATGGATGCAGGCGAGGGCTAGATTTGGCTCCTCACTTGTACCACCGTGCTGACGGGTGATGATGTGGTCGATCTGAAACGGCACCCGATGTACGGCAGCGGGCAACTGACAGTACTCACACAGCGCACTGGCTCGCTGCCAAACCCGCCGGATGAGCTGAGGATTCAAAGCAGGTGATTATTGGGCTGCTCGCTCCAAGACACGGCGCGCCTTGGACTGCATGGTCGCGATGAGATTTCCAACGTGGACGTAACTGTCGAGTTCGGCCTGGTCGTCCGGTGTGAGCTTGCCTTGCTGCCCTAACTCGGAGAGCTCGTTCATGCGTGCCGTGTCTCGCTC
>CAZDYZ010000444.1:0-4796 GCA_964509525.1 uncultured Acidobacteriaceae bacterium | reverse complement strand
TTCCATTGGCTTTTGAAAGCGTACCCACGCGTGCACCGCCTGCTTTCGAAAGGCGACACGGCGATAACAGATAGTTGCCTCGCCTCTTCGGCTTCGAGCGTTGGAAGGTTAACTTCGCCCATCTTCGGTTACCTTCGTTTCTGGGGTAACAAGGGAAAACCGCGAAGCTGACGTTACTTCGTATTCTTCGAATAGCCAGGCTTCGTCAACTCCAAGGTAGTTTGCCAGCAGCTTCCTCTCTCCCTCACTGGGTACGCGGTATCCGTGAATGATCTTGCTCAGAACCGCGTCTCCGATCCCCAGATCTTTTGCGATGTGGTTCTGGCGAATTCCGGACTTGAATATCTGTATTTTCAGGTTCAGATACATGCATCACCGATTTCACATTTGAACGACCTGTCGCGTTGAGGTGTCTCGACAGGCGGCGATTTGCTATCGCTTTCGGATTTCTTTTGCTGCGGGTTGGTAGTCCTGACGTAAGATCCGTACTGGTAGTAACGCCCGTATCCTTGCGAATGCTGGGGTGTTTCCGTCTCGTTGAGGATGGTGCCCAGCAGCTTCTTCCGGTCAACCTTCTCCAGCGCTTTCTCCAGTGCCTCGCGGGATGTCCGGCGCGAGCGAACAACCACCAAGGTTGCGTCGCAGCTCGCTGCGATCAGTTCGAAGTCCGAGACGGACAGAATGGAAGGCGTGTCCACAATGAGGAGGTTGAACGCCTCGGCACCCCAGCTCATCAGCTCCTTCCACTGTGTGCCGGCAAACAGCTCCGGAGCCGGGGCTTCAGCGTTACCCGCGGGCAGCAAGTGAAGGTTGCGATAGGTGGAAGAGGCGATCGTTTCATCGTACTTGGCAGTGCCCGCCAGGACCTCCGCCAGTCCCGGCCCCGTCCGCAGTCCCATCAAAGCGCTCAAACCCGCAGTGCGCAGGTCAGCGTCGACCAGCAGGATGCGCAGCGAGGAAAGCTGGGCGCAACACAAGCCGATGTTCAACGATGTCAAGGTCTTGCCTTCCTGGGGAACAGCACTGCTGATGCAGGCCGTCCGGATTCCCGTGGTCGCCTGTGCTCGCAGAAGCCGCGTCCGGAGACTCTTGTAGGACTCGGCCACACTACTGTTGGCGATCGCGCTGTCAGGAAACATTAACTTGGAGCAGGTGCGAGGTATTTCAAATCTGCGGCAGTTTTGCAGTCTCGACTCAGCAAGCTGTACCGCCGCGGAGTTCGCATCCAGCAGCCCGTCCAATAGGCCAGTCAAGCTGTCACCATTCCCATGGGTAGAGGGCTCAGGTATGGAATCCCCGGCCTGCTTCAGAGAGCGGGCGATGTGAGAGGTATCGATGCCACTCAAATCGGACGCCTCTCGCGGCTGCACACTTTGCACCTGGTTGAGAAATTGGCTCATTTACTCCGCTCCTCGCAATGTCGTGCCACTTGCCCAGCCCTGGATTTGCGACCTGCTTTGGCCACAATCCCCGGTGACGAGACGGTTAACTTCGGGCACCACCCGTCCGATTGCTGGCGAACCTTGATCCCATGCCAACAATGCCGAGGCTTCCTGAACCAGATCGGAGCCCAGAGTCCTCCGCTCTGACTTGAATCCAAGCGACAGGCACAAGTCGCAAAGCATGTTGATGAGTCGCGGAACGCCGGCCGAGCAGAAGTGGATTTGCTCGATCAGAGAAGCAGGAAACGGAGACGAATCACGTAAGCCTGCCACATACAGACGTTCGGCTATGTAGGCCCGCGTTTCCGAAAGACTCAATTCGCGCAACCGGGCACGGATTGCGATTCTTTGGTTCAGGGCGCACAGCCGGGGAGTGCTCAGGGCGCCATGTAGCTCGGGCTGACCGCAGAGGATGACCTGCAGCAACTTCTCACCATAGGACTCCACGTTGTTCAGCAGCCGGATCTCCTCCAGAACTTCCGGCGACAGCAGGTGCGCCTCATCGATGACCAACACGGTTGTCGCACCCCGACGCTGCGTCTCAAGCAGGAATTGATGCAGGGCCAGCAGCCGTCTCGGCTTCGTCTTCCGCGAGCAGCTGATTTCGAGCTCCTGAAGAACGTATTCCAGGAACTCTTCCCGGCTCAGTGTCGGATTGACGATGAATGCTGAAGAGATCTTCCGCTCGCCGGTGAACTTGCGTGCCAGAACCAAAAACAACGTATGCAGCAACGTTGTCTTTCCGGTTCCCACGGCGCCCGACAACACCGAAAAGCCGCTACGGCGTCCGACTCCTTCGACGAGCATCAACAACGCTTTCCTGTGGGGTTCGGCTAAGTGGATAAATCTCGGATCGGGAGTCAGCCGGAAAGGCTCCTCTTTTAGCTGATAAAAGGATAGGTACATACTCAAACCGCCATGGCACTGAACAAGGCAATGAGCCAACCCAGGCCAGCCGAGCACAGCACCGCCGCGGTCATCAGACCTGCAGTTTGCAGAACCTTTTGCCGCTCGTCCTGTGGAGTCCACATCTGCGGAATGCCACCAAGCACCGCAACGCCGGTGAGCTGCTTCAGCTCCTTCTCGGAGCGGATAGACTCATCGGCGAACTCTAAGGCCATTCCCAGGGTGACACCTCCCAAGATCCCGCCAATCAAACCTGCCAGCCCTAGCAGCAAGCGGTTAGGAGCCGAAGGTGTATCGGGCGTCGTCGCCGGATCCAGAATCACGAATCGTTCCCCTTTCTGACGACTTTCCAGAGCACTGGAGGTATCGGCTCCCAGCTTCTTGTCGAGTAAGCTGGTGTAATAGGCACGCAGAGTGTCGTAGTCGCGCATCACGGTAGCGATCTGCTGTTCAAAAATCGGAACGTTTTCGAGCTTTGACATGTGAAACTGAATTTGCGGCTGGAGTTCAGCCTGGTTCTTCATTTCCTTCTCAATATCGTCGTTCAGTTTTTCAATCTGGCTTTCGAGGACGGGGTTGTGTGGCTTGCGGGCCGTCACGGGGTGCTCCAACGTAACTACCGGCCTCTCCTTTGCGTCCTGCTCGGCTTGAGCCTTGAGTTTGTCGAGTTCAGCTACACTCTTGCGAACGTCTGGGTGGTTAGGGCCATATCGGCGGCGGAGCTGGGATAGGCTGGTTTCCAGTTTTCCGATCTGTGCACGGTACGAAGAGCCCTCTTCCTTGTCCGTATCCACGGTTGGAGCACTGGTGGTCAAGAGAGATTGCAGGTAGATCTTGTCTTGTTGCGAGCGCTCAACGCGATCCTGGCTGTTGCGAAGTTGCGCCCTCAACTCCTCCAGGGCCTGCAGGTGGTACTGCTTGGATTCCGGCAGATCCATGATGTTGTTGCGTTTGATCTCGCTCAGCGCCTGTTCTTTCTCGTCCAGCTTCTTCTTGGTCTTTTCCAGTTCGCCCTGCAAAAAATCGGCAGCCCCGTACGACTGTTGCTCGCGCGCCTTCAGGTTCTCGTCGATAAACATTGCTGCGAGCTGATTCGCCACCTGCGCGGCAACCACGGGATTACGGTCCTGGAACATGATCTGAAAGGCACTCAATTGCCGACCCCCCTGACTGACGACGTCCACCTTGATCGCCTTCTGCGTATGCCTGACGATCTCCTGATCCGTCAGCCGCCCCCTCAGCTCAGGGTAGAGTTTCATGCTGTCCATCAGCTTCTGCAGGCGGCTTTCGGACATGACCTGCTGCTGAATCGTAGTCAACCGGTCCGCGATGCTGGAGGTGACGGTAGAAGGGACATAGCTGTCCGGTACCTTCTGAGCGTCCACCAATATGACGGTATCGGCGGTGTAGAGCGTGGGAAGCCGAAATGCGACGACGAGCATCCCTGTGAACAAGGCCAGAAATATCCCGATGATCCACCACTTCCTTCGTCGCGCAATCTCCAGATAATCGCGAAACTGAAGCCCGGCGAACATGTCGGCCATCGGGAAGCAATAGGTTTGTTCTCGCTCACAACTCCTCCGCTGAACCGATTCATGGCTCTGCAAAAATTTTCTACGGATCTCCTAGCAACCCAGCTACCACTGCGCCCTGAAGTAAAAAACTCTGTTATCCGAAGCCCTTGCCGGCAGTTAGAAGGCTTAACCGCGCAATCACCGGATTTTCCTGTGCGGCGAACGTTGTACGGCGACCCGATAGGTCGGATCAGCCCTGTACCCAGCCGCCGAAGTCCTTTGAGCAGCGGAATACTTAGCACCCGGGGCTCTGCCCGCAAGGATCCTCGGGAATTGCATTACCGGAAGTTGTGAAAACAAGTTCACAAAGGCGATGAGTCCGGACGACTCCATACGTTCGCGCTCGTCGACGAGAAGTGAGAGGCAGAAGCTGCTGACAGAGTCAGGAAGCTACTTGTAGCGTGATTGCAATCGAATGCGGTGGGCGGAGATTGGCCCCTATTTCGCACCTCGCCCTGACAGCATAACCTTCCCTGTTTCGAACATGATTGCCAGGTCCAGGGGAGTTGAAAGATGCTTGATGTAAAACAGATCGTGTTCGAGCTTTATCTTTGTTTCCTCGAGGGTAGCGCCGTATCCGGACTTGATCTGGGCCCAGCCCGTGATACCCGGTCGCATGGAATGACGTTGTGCATAGTACGGAAGATTTTCCTCGAGCATCTCGGCCAGCGAAGGCTGCTCAGGTCTGGGTCCAACCAGACTCATATCGCCTCGCAACACGTTCATCAGCTGAGGCAGCTCGTCGAGTCTGATTTTGCGGATGAATCCACCCACCTTGGTGATTCGGGGATCTCGATCGCTGGTCCAGCTGGCAGCCTGCGGTGCCGTTTCGCTCCTCATCGAGCGAAACTTGACGATCTGAAAGGGCCTGCCG